>JBOEFV010000049.1:0-23799 GCA_050633065.1 Bdellovibrionales bacterium | reverse complement strand
CTTATGTGGAGAGCTCCTTAACCCCTGTGGTTGGAAGTGCTGTAGATGTAGAAATTTTAAAAAATCTATCAAAAACAGATCTTAAAAAAATTGAGAAAGTGCATATTAAATTTGACCTTGGAATGTCTCGGTTTGGGTTTGATATGAAAGACTCTGTTCAAGTTTGGGGTGCTTTAAAAAACTTAGGTTTAAGCATTCAGGGTGTATGTGGCCATTTCCCACAAAGTGAGGACTTTGCAGAAGTGAACGGAAGTAGCCAAGATTTGCTCGCTGACTTGGTGTCTTGCGCCTCAAATTTAGGGGTTCCTGAGGATAGGGTTCACGCCCCCAACAGTGAGGCTATTTCAAGAGGAAAGTTTAAAGTGGGGCTTAGACCGGGTTTAGGTCTTTATGGAGTGAGTCAATCCAGAGAAGCCGGAATAGAAGGTGTTTTAAGGCTTACTTCCCCTCTAGTCTCTATAAACAGCCTCTCACCAGGGGCCAGGGTTTCTTATGGCGGCACCTGGGCTGCTAAAGAGCAAATAAGAGTAGGTGTTCTGCCTATTGGTTATGCAGACGGCTTGCGAAGAGGCCTGTCAAATAGGATAAAGTTTTTTTCAAGAGGGCTTGTTTATTCTCAGGTTGGAACTATTTGTATGGACTACTGTATGGTGAATTTAGGGAAGACTGAAGACTTTGTAAAAGGCACTGAGTTTGTGTTGTTTGATGAAACATACACGAGCCTTTTTGAGTGGGCTAAGCTCTTAGGAACAATTCCGTATGAGCTTTTAACAGGCTTGGGTGAGCGCGTAGAGAGAAAGGCTGTTTAATTAAGATGTTTTCAATGTGTCTTTCAATATTTGAAGAAAGAGTTTTAGGACCTGTTGAGTCGGCCGGGAAATTCTTTTTATTTTCAAGCAAAGCATTGAAGTCTATTTTTGCGTCTCCTTTTAGATATGGAGAGCTGCTTAAACATATTGATTTTGTTGGAAATCAATCTATTGGCATTATCGTATTAACAGGTGTTTTTACAGGCTTGGCTTTAAGCTTTCAAATTTGGATAGGTTTTAGCATGCTTGGTGCAGGGGACTTGGTGGGACCAACTGTAGCGTTAGCAATCACTAGAGAGATTGGCCCAGTGTTAACAGGTTTGGTGATTTCAGCAAGAGCCGGTGGAGCAATGGCTGCACAAATTGGAACTATGCGAGTGTCTGAGCAAATTGATGCGCTTGAGGTTATGGGAATAGAACCTATTCAATATTTGGTAGGACCCAGAGTGGTTGCAAGTGTATTGGCAACTCCGTTGTTGTGCGCAGTTTTTGATTTTATGGCAATGCTTGCTTCATATTGCTTAAGCGTTTTCTTTTTAGGTTTAGATGAGGGAGTGTACTGGGAAAGAATACAGCTCTGGGTTCAGCCATCTCATGTGTTTGAAGGCCTTATTAAGACTGCAATTTTTGGATTGTTCTTTGGGTTGTTTTGCACTTTTAGAGGGTTCACTACAAGAGGTGGGGCTAGAGGTGTTGGTGAAGCAACAAACAGAGGGGTTGTCATAAGTATGGTTATGGTAATTGTATTAGATTACTTTGTTTCAAACTTCATAAGGTTTTATAATTTGGTGACAGGTTGATGGAAGCTGCAATTGAAATCTCTAATCTAAGAAAATCTTTTGATGGAGGGAATGAATTTGTTCTTAAGGGGATTGATTTATCAATACCTAAAGGCTCGATCACAATGATTATCGGCTTTAGTGGTACAGGAAAGTCTGTACTGATGAAGCATATTTTAGGACTGATGAAGCCTACAGAAGGAAGCGTTAGAGTTCTTGGGAAGAGTCTGAATGATATGACAAGAGCTGAAAGGCTTAAGTACCGTATAAATTTAGGTGTGATGTTTCAGTACTCAGCGCTATTTGATGATATGACAGCTTTAGAGAATGTGATCTTTCCAATGTTTGAGCACAGGAAAGACTTATCAAGAGAAGAGATGACGAGGATTGCTAGTGTTAAATTAGAGCAAGCTGGCTTTAGTGAAAAGCACTTTGGAAAAATCCCTTCAGAAATGAGTGGTGGTATGAGGAAAAGGGTTGGACTGGCAAGAGCTTTGTCACTAGACCCAGAAGTTTTACTATATGATGAGCCTACAACAGGGCTAGACCCAATTTTGACAGAGATGGTGGATGATTTAATATATAATACACACAACTCAAAAGGGGGGCATACGTCAGTTGTAATTTCACATGATTTACATGCAGCTTTTCGTATTGGAGATCATGTTGTAATGCTCCATGAGGGAAAAGTTTTAAAGCAAGGCTTGCCAGAAGAATTTTTAAATTCATCAGACCCATTGATACAAAAATTTGTAAATACGGGTGTAAGGAAAAAAAACAATGTTTGAAAAACCTGAGTTAAAAGTTGGAGCATTATTTATAGCAAGTTTTTTGCTTGTTGGTTATATGTCGATGAAGGTTGCCAAAGGCACAGGGGTGTTCACCTCTCAAGAAAGACATAATCTTGTTGTTGACGACGCATCTGGAATCATCACAAATACAGCTGTAAAAATTGCTGGGGTGAAAGTTGGTCTTGTTGAGAAAATACAGCTAAAAGATGGCAAAGCCGTTTTAACATTGGCAATACAAAAAGGCTTAGGGCTTTCGGCATCATCATATGCAGAATTTAAAACAGATGGGATTTTAGGAAGTAAGCATATAGCGATTCATAACGGCAAATTAGATGACCCAGTTTTAAAGTCAGGAGAGCCGTTAAAAACTGTTGCAAGTGCTGATTCAATGGGAAGTGTTTTGTCTGAGGTTGGAAAGGTTGCCAAGTCTCTTAACGAAGTTGCTGAGGCGATTAAAGAGGCAACAATTACGGGAACAGCTGAAACTCCTATTGGTAGAATTATTACAAATATAGAGGTTTTAACAGCAGACTTGGCAGATGTTTCCTCTGCAAACAAAGGGAAGATCAACTCAATCATAGACAAGCTTGATGGAATCACAGGTACGTTAGAGTCTGTGATGGGTGAGGGCGCTAGAGGTAGAGTGAATGATGCTTTTGATAACGCGTTTGATGGTTTAGCGAAGTTTGATGAATCATTAGAGAACGTGAGATCCATTACAGATAAAATTGACAGTGGTGAAGGTACAATAGGCCGCTTGGTTAACGATGAAGAGACTGTAAATGGTATTAATGAGGCTATTGATAACCTTAATACGTTACTTGGTGGTGCAAGAACACTGAGAACAAGTTTTGACTACCACTCAGAGGTTTTAACTGAAGAAAGCGATGTAAGGTCATTTGTTGGTGTGAGACTTCAACCTGGTACAGATCGTTACTATGAAATCATGGCGGTCCAAGATAAGTTTGGTCAGAGTAAAAAGAAAACAATCGTTAGAGAAGGGTCCGAAACAGACGATTACACGGAAGAGATTACTTACGACAGTAAAATGAAAATAACAGCTCTTTTTGCTAAAAACTTTTATGACTTTACGTTTAAAGGTGGTTTGATTGAAAGCACTGGTGGTTTTGGTTTGGACTATTTAACGTTTAATAAGAAGTTGCGATTGTCGGCAGAGGTTTTTGATTTTTCTGGAGATGACGATGAAAAGGCTACTTTAAGGTTATTTGCAAGGTATGATATCTTTAATGGTGTGTATTTAGTTGGTGGTTACAATGATCTGTTAAACGGCGATACAATGGGGCGTGAAGTCCGAAGCAGTCCATTTTTTGGAGCGGGCCTATTTTTAACAAACGATGATTTGGCGACATTGGCCTCATTTGCTTTAAGAAGATAACAGCGCGTAAGAGAGTAGCTTTTTTTCTAATATTGTTATATGTGTCGAGCTAGATAGCGAGGCCATATGAACCAAATTAAAACTGCACTTGTAAGTGTATCAGACAAATCAAACCTCAGTGTTTTAGCTGAATACTTTAAAAAGAATAATGTTAAAGCTGTTTCTACAGGTGGAACATTTAAAGCTTTAGATGAATTAGGTGTTAATGTTGTAAAAGTGTCTGAACAAACGGGCTTTCCTGAAGTTATGGGCGGCAGGGTTAAGACTCTCCATCCTAAAATTCATATGGCCTTACTCGCAAGAGACGGTGTTGAAGAAGATTTTGGTTTGTTAAAAGAATATGAAATAGCGCCGTTTGATCTTTTAGTTGTAAACTTATACCCGTTTTCTAAAAAGAAAGCAGAAGGTATAGAGGGCGGTGAGCTTATTGAGTTTATAGATGTTGGCGGGCCTTCAATGATCAGGGCTGGTGCTAAAAACTTTTCAAGGCTTGTGACGTTAACCTCTCCTGATGATTATAGATTGTTAGAAGACTGTCTCTTATACACATCTNNATGATTATAGATTGTTAGAAGATGGTGCTTTTCAAGATTTTGAAGTTCGTAAAAATTTGGCTGGAAAAGCGTTTAAGCATTTATCCGAATATGATGCTGAAGTGTTCTCTTGGATTCTTAACTCGGAAACTGATTCAAAAGAACTGAGGTATGGAGAGAATCCCCATCAACAAGCAAAGTGGTTGTTTAACCAAAGTGAAGAGGGGCTACATCAGGCTAAAATACTTCAGGGTAAAGAACTTTCATTTAATAATTTAGTCGACCTTACTTCGGCGGTTGAAAGCTTAGCACTCTTTACGAAGCCTGCGGTTGTTAGTGTTAAGCATAACAACCCATGTGGTATTGGCACAGGGGAGAATATAGAAACCGCTTTAAAGAGGTCTCTAAAAGCTGATCCAATGAGTGTTTTTGGAGGGATTGTGGCATTAAACCAAGAACTTAATAAGGCTTGTGCTGAAGAGCTTGTTGGAATGTTTTTAGAATGCATTGTGGCTCCTAGTATTTCCACTGAGGCTAAGGCCTTATTGGCAACAAAGAAAAACTTAAGAGTTTTAGAGTGGGATGTTTTAACAAAAGGTTATAGGCCAAAGAAAGACACAAAGAGACTGAGTGGTGGAACAGCAGAGCAAACAGTGGACTCTATGAAAACAGTGTTTTCAGAATGGAAACAGGTAAGTGGAGAGCAACCTGATGACAAAACTATTGAAGCCTTAGAGTTTTCTTGGAAAGCGGTTGGAAGGCTTAAAAGTAATGCAATTGCTGTTTGTGGCCAGGAGACAACCTTAGGCTTAGGTATGGGACAAGTGAATCGAGTGGATGCTGTGAAATCATCTATTGATCGCTGGCAGTCTTTTCATAAAGATTATGAGGGGCCCGTGGTACTTGCAAGTGATGCATTTTTCCCATTTTCAGATTCTATAGAGCTAATAGCTGAAGCGGGTATAAAATGGGTTGTTCAGCCTGGTGGATCAATAAAGGATGAGGCTGTTATTGAAAAAGCAAAGGACTTAGGTTTGGGGATGTTCTTCACTGGTGAGAGGCACTTTTTACACTAAGTAATAGAAGGAATTTTTCTTGGGTGCACGAGCTTAAAGAGGCAGCTTAAAAAAACAAATAACTGCTAGTCGATTTGTTTGATTCAAGATAAACTCGATCTCATGAGCGGACAAAAGAAAATATGGATGGTGCGTATAGGGGATCATGTTTGTGGCCCATACGAAACAGAAGCTGTCGAAGGCCTTATTCAAGAACAAAGAATTTCAGAAATTGATGAGGTAGCTCTGCCATGTAAGGGTTGGTATTACGTTCGTGATAGAGGCGAGTTTTTAGATGTTGTGGAAAGTATGAAGTCCAACTCTTTTACAAGACAGGGTTCTTCAACAGGAACTTCGACGACCTCAGTTACAGGTACTGAGAATATAACGCAATTGACTAGAGGAGATCAGACTGAAGAGCTCACCTTGTCTGGAGGACAAGACACTAAGACTACACCACTGGTTAATTTTGATGACTTAGAGGTTGATAAGAGCGATCCAAACTTTGGAAAAGTGCCACAGGATATAATCTCCCCAAAAAAGAATAAAAGAATAAGCTTAGTTTTTATAATTTTTGTTGGCCTTGTTGTGGCGGGCGGATACTTTTTAGGGTCGGGAGAAAATAAGTATAATCCAATGGCTCTTCTTAAAGGTGAGTCTAAGAAAAACTGGGAAACCTCCTGGGTGTCGGGGAGTTATGACGAGGCTTTTAAGGCCCTGCAAGGGAATAAGAGCCTTTTAAATCAGCACAGAAATAAGTATGCAGCACTTCTTCTTATGAGGGGTAATGAGTTTAACTTAGCAGAAAAAACACTAGAGCTTGTCACGGATAAGGCGGCTGTTGAATGGAAGAATTTAAAAGGTCTTTCTGAGCAGTACCGTGGGCAAGAGGACTTAGCGGAGAGCTATTTTCTTAGTGTGCTTAAAGAAGATCAAAACTACATACCAAGTTTAATCAATCTGGGGCTTCTTAAAAGAGAGGCTGGTGAATGGTCGCTAGCAAGGTCATATTTTGAAGCAGCGTTATCTCGGGTACAAGACAGTGGGTTTGATGATGTCTCTTTTTACCTGTTAGAGGCTTGGATGAGGCAGTCACTTGCAGAAAGTGGAATTTCAAATTTTAAAAATATTCGGGCATATTTAAATAACCAAATGGTTGGGCACTCAACATATATGCATGAGCTTAAGTTTATTGAGCTATGGGTGNNAGAAAAGTGAAGAGGTTTTAACAAAAGAGCTTTTAGACTTAGATCCACAAATTTTAATAGAAAGAAAAGTTAGTCCGTATACCTATAAGCTGTCAGAGGGCTCGATTTCATATTTATGTGAAGATTTAGATTTAAAACTTAAAAGTACTAAGTATAAAACATCTGTTATAGCTCTTTGTGCTATTGTGAATAAGGACTATTCAAAAGCGTCGTCACTTTTAAAAAGAGATAGAAACAGTGAATATGCTGTAACACTATATAGCTTTGTATCTAGATTAGAGAAAGATATTTTAAGAGCGGATGAGCAACTGATAAAAGCTATGGAGTTTTCAGAAAATGAGAATTTTACGAAGTTCTTTTTTCAAGCAAGGTTTTGTTATGAAAAAGGTGATATGAAGTGTGCAGCAGAGTATTGGATGAAGGGGCTTGATAGAGACCCTGAGGCATACACAGCTCATACAGGTTTGGCTTTGTCATACTTTCAAGTAGAGGATTATGAAAAGGCGAGGACTTTTATGAAGAGAGCTGAGGGGTTTTCAAAGTCCTATGGTCCTCTTATTGAGTTGCAAATGCTTATGAAAGACGTTAAATAAAGACCCCTCATGTTGTCATTTCTTAAAGCATACAAAAAAAACGACCCGAGTATTAAATCTTATCTAGAAATAATATTCTTACTTCCAGGGCCTAGAGCTGTTTTCATGCATAGGATAGCAAGAGTTTTTTATAGAGTAAGGCTGTTTTTTATTGCAAGGTTGATATCAGAGATCTCTCGCATGCTAACAGGAATTGAAATTCACCCAGGGGCTAAGATAGGTAAAAATTTTGTCATAGATCACGGTATGGGAGTTGTGATTGGTGAAACTTCAGTAGTTGGTGATGACTGCTTTGTTTTTCATGGTGTCACCCTTGGAGGGGTGGAGAAAGTCCCGGGGACGAGAAGGCATCCACTTTTAAAAGATGGTGTTGTCGTTGGGGCTGGAGCAAAAATTTTAGGGGCGGTAACCTTAGAAGAAAATGTAAAAGTAGGCGCGGGCGCTGTTGTTTTATCAGACTGTCCTAAGGGCGCTACAATGGTAGGTATGCCTGCAAAAAATAAAAGCTAGCTCTTAGCTGGATAAACCATACAAATAAAATTCTCTTTATTTAAATCAGACATTTGATCAAGTACTTCAGAGGGCGTTCCATATAAAACACGTTCATCTTCACAAGTTAGGTTGATCCCTACAACACACTGATGCTTTGGCGTAAATTTTTGTAAATTTTCAAAAGTTTTCTTTAGCCTATACGGTGTGTCCAGTAATAAAATAGGATGATCAATGTTTTTTAGGTTTTTAAAAAAATGATTGCGCTCATCGTTGTCTCTAGGGGGAAAACCTAGAACATCAAACCTTTCTGTTTTTGTTCTTAAGAAAGGAAAAAGAGAGGTCATAGAGCTGACACCTGGAAGAGAGGCTATTTCAATATTTTTTAAAAGACAGCTTTTAACAAGTTTAAACCCCGGATCAAAAAAACTTGGGGTGCCACAGTCTGTGACCAGTGCTACATCCTGTGTTTCGCAAAGCTCAGTAAGGGCTTTAACGTCTTCAGGGGAGGAGTGCTCATTTAGTTGATGAAGTTCTTTTTTTTGAGGAGGAATGCCCCACTTTGAAAGACGTCTTCGTGTAACTTTAAGCTCTTCACACACAATGACTTTTGTGGTTTTTAAGGTGTTAAGTGCTCTTAATGTGATGTCGTCATCGTTTCCAATCGGAGTGGCTATTAAAGTCAGTTTCATATAGTGGTTCCTTTTAGCGAAGAAAAAACCTTATCATAATTAAGAACATCTAATGAGGGCCAATGAGGTTGTGGTGTGGACCTGCTAGAATGTGTGCTGTTGATAAAAATAGGAGTGTAGAGATCAAGCTCGGGAAAAATACAGTGCTTAAGAACGGAAGGCTCATTGTCAAAAAAGAAGACATGGTGCTGGGGGTAGGATTTAAAAATCTCTAATAAGGCGCCACTTTTATACTCTCCATCCTTCATCCCTTTATGAGGTTTTGTAATTAAGTCACTGTCTTTCTCTAAAGGGAGACTCCAGTGTTTTAATTGGGCAAGAGTTCCCTCACGCATGCGGTGGTCATCTCTTCCTGTAAGGTATAAAACAACAGCACCTTTTGAGTGCATAAGCTTAATAAGTTCAATCACTTTGTCATAGGGCTGGTCTAAGGGCAGAAAAGTTCCAGCAAAAAAGTGTTTTTTCCAAAAAGAAACAGCTCCTTTTTTAAGCTCATCATTAGTATTTATAAGGCTTGTATAAGGGTCTAAGCCCCAGTCTGTATAAGTTAGTCTATAATTTGAGGAGAGGTTGAGCAGAAAGGGGTTCTTGGTTGCGTTTATGCTGCAAAATAGATCAAAAATAGCCTGGTTTCGTGGGCTTACATTAAAAATGGTAGAGTCTATATCAAAGACAAGAATAGGTTTTTTTTGTCCATTAAGTGCTTGGTCGAGCCTTGAGATCAATGATTCCATGATGTAAATCTATGACCTTAGTATAGTTTCATTGCAAGTCTTATTTAGGGGAATCTAGGAGCAAAAATGGCATTTAAGAAGTTGTGTACAATAGGGATTGTTTTGTCTTGTTGGATTTTTACAGGTTGCACGGTGAAAAGAGCGCCTCTAGGAACAAAAGATAACCCTGTAAAGGTATTTTTGATTCCTTCAGTGGATGCGCAAATGTTAAAGGATAAAGCTAAGAATTTAAAAGTAGCTCTAGAGAAAGCGACAGGTTACTCAGTAAAACTTTCAGTACCTTCAAGCTATATTGCCGTTGTTGAGGCTTTTGGAACTAAGAAGGCTGATGTGGCTGTGATGAACACGTTTGGTTATTTATTGGCCCATAACAAATACGATGTTGAAGCAAAACTGATGGTGACTCGTTTTGGCCGTAAAAGTTATAAATCTCAAATCATTGTTCGATCTGATTCAGGTATTGAAAAACTTGAAGACTTAAATGGAAAGAAGTTTGCTTTTGTAGACCCTGCGTCTGCCTCAGGACATATTCTTGCAAAAGATTTGTTTAACAAAAAGGGGATTAAACTTGGACAGGAGATGTTTTCTCAAAAGCATGACTCTGTTGTAACGATGGTTTACCAAAAGCAAGTTGATGCGGGTGCCACATTTTACTCACCTTTAAGAGATGGGGCTATTCAGGATGCAAGGCGCTTGGTGAAAACACAGTTTCCAGATGTTGAAGACAAGGTAAAGATTTTAACATTAACTGATGCGATTCCAAATGACCCTATTATTTTTAGAAAAGAGATTGAAGAAGGTATGAAGGCTAAACTTGTAAAAGCTTTTGTAGACTTTATGGCTTCTCCTGAAGGGATGAAGACTTTTGAGCAGTTATACCTTGTAGACGGTGTTGTTGAAGTTGATGACTCTGCCTACGATTCAGTTCGTAAAATTTTAGGTGGCTTAGGCTTAAATCTTGAAAAGATGGTGAAGTAAAGATGAGTGGTACACAAGAAGTAAAATTAGACATTAGAGATTTAAAGAAGACATACCCAAATGGGTTTACGGCTTTAAATGGTATTTCAATGAAGGTCTATAAGGGAGAGTTTCTGGCTGTTATCGGGCTTAGTGGCTCTGGTAAGTCAACATTCCTTCGTTGTATAAACCGTCTTATTGATCCCACTTCAGGAGAGCTTCTTTTTGATGGTGGAGACATAGCACTTCAAAAAGGTAGAGAGGTTCACAGAACAAGAACTAAAGTGGCAATGATTTTCCAAAAGTTTAATTTAGTAGGGCGTCACACTGTTTTATCAAATGTTTTAATGGGAAGCCTTGCTAGAACATCTCTGCTAAAGAGTATTTTTGGATTATTCTCAAAAGAGGATGAGCAAAAAGCAATAGACTATTTAAAGCTTGTGGGGCTTGGAGAGAAAATTCATATCAGAGCTGACCAGTTATCAGGAGGGCAGCAGCAAAGGGTTGCGATAGCTAGGGCGTTGATGCAAGAACCTGATGTTTTGTTAGCCGATGAGCCGGTGGCAAGTTTAGACCCTGCTCTTTGTCATACTGTTATGGATTACCTTAAAAAAATTAATGTTGAACTAGGGATTACGGTTTTATGTAATCTCCATCATTTAGACCTAGTAAGAGATTATAGCGATAGGGTTATAGCATTAAAAGATGGTAAAAAAGTTTTTGAAGGTTCTCCTTCAGAAATTAATGAAAATTGGTTTAAAGAAATTTACGGCGAAGAAGCAAGAAACGTTCATTAAGGTAAAGACATGACATTTAATTTTAAGAAATCAATTTTTAACATATTCTTTAATGCATACAGTTTTTCTGTAATTTATTTTTTAGCAGTCTTTTACATGGAGCTGATGACACCTCCGGATACGCTGGAGACAGGCGCATATATTTTAAAAATGGCACTTGTCTTTTTTGGTTTTGGATTGGTTGCTGATGTTCTTACGGGAATGCTCGGAGTTAAAACTCTAGGTTCACAACTATTTGCCACTCCAGCAGAGAAGGAGAATGAGCAAAACTCAGGTGGAGCATGGAAGATGCAGCTTTACTTCGTTCTTCTTCTTACAGTCATAGCGTCAGTCATCATGACTAAGTTTTCTGTTATTGACTTAATTGACGAGTCTGGATTTTCTGGAGCGATGAGGCTTTTTAGAGGGATATTCTCACCAAACTTTGAAATCCTACCAAAAGCAATTTTAGCAATTATTGAAACTATTTTTATTGCCTTTCTTGCAACGTTTATAGCGGTTCCTTTTGCGTTCTTTTTATCGTTTATTGGAGCAAAGAATATAATGACCCACCCGGCTGCTTTTACAGCTTACATGGCTCTAAGAACATTCTTAAACATTGTAAGATCTGTTGAACCTCTTATTTGGGCTATTATCTTTTCTGTATGGGTTGGGATTGGTCCTTTTGCAGGGATGCTGGCTTTAATGCTTCACTCAATTGCATCTTTAACAAAGCAGTACTCTGAGATTGTAGAGTGTATTGAGGAAGGTCCTGTTGAAGGGATTAAGGCGACAGGAGCAGGTGTTATTCAGACAATTGCATTTGGTGTAGTTCCACAAATTGTGCTGCCGTATATTTCATTCACAATATACCGCTGGGACATCAACGTCAGAATGGCTACAATTATTGGTTTAGTTGGCGGTGGTGGTATTGGTACAATGCTGATTCAATACCAAGGACAGGCAGCTTGGAGTGAAGTTGGTTGTATCGTTGTTGTAATTGCCACTGTAGTTTGGCTGCTTGATACCGGTTCAGCTTATATCCGAGAAGCTATAAAATAAGTTTAACTAATTTTCTTTTTAGTTAGGTAGGTAGGTTTAGCCCTTATGTTTAAGAGGGCTATTTTTGCATCACTACGCCATAGGTCTCTATAAAACTTAGACAGTTCGGTGGGAGTTTTTTTAAAATTGAGACCTTGGGCATCGTCATGTCCCTAATACCGATTCAAATTGAGATCGTCGCAGACCAATTCAAAACCAGCAATCATACAATAGTCTTGAAAAACCGAAGTTTTAGCATACTAGCAAAAGCTTTGGAGAGTATATGGCTGTGAAGAAAAAGAAAGAGAAAAACTGGTACCTTTTAATCAAAGGAAAAGAGTCAGGCCCTTTTGATTATTACCAAGTATTGTCAAAAATAAACACTGGTGAGGTTTCAAGTTTTGATTTCGTAAAAGCTCTTAACCAAGAAGAATGGGGCGCTGTTTCAGATCATGAAATTTTTAATGCTGATGCAGTTTTAGCAGAACTAAAAAGCTTTGCTGACATCGTTCCTATCTCTAGAGGTGAAAGAAGACATACGAGATCTCCAATAATAGCAGATGTTTTTATTAAAAAAGATGGAGCCCTTATTAAGGGAAAAGCTGTAGAGGTTGCTAAGGGTGGCATGGGCATAGAGGCTGATGCAAGTTTTGGAGATGGAGGGTCGGTAATAAGTCTTTACTGCAGCCCAATTTCTGAATCTATTGCGTTTAACTGTCATGCAAAAATCGTAAGTAAAGTTCAAGTAAGTGAAAAAATGTATAGATACGGTGTGCAGTTTTTAAAGATCAGCCCTAAGGGCGAGATGTTTTTATATAAGATGCTAGACGCTATTGATAAACTAAAGGAGGCCTCATAATGAAAAATTTGAGTCTAATAATAGGAATGGTTTTAACTCTTGGTTGTTCAAATCAGAATTTTGAAACTGTAAATACAGATGATAAATTTTTGGCATCAGCTGTATACAGTGTTGATGTTGATGTTTTATGGGTTGTTGATAATTCCTATGAAACAATGGAAGTTCACCAGGATAGAATTGCAGAGAAAATGTCATCTTTTTACGATGGTTTAGTGGCTAATAATGCTAACTTTAGAATTGCAGCAACTACGATGGATATGAATTCTGGTGGAGATAAAGGTGAGCTTTTAGGATCTGTTCCTGTTGTAAGCAGAAGTACTCCTAATGCGGTTTTAAGGCTTGAGGAGTTGTTAAAAAGGGGTGGCGATGGAGCTAACGCTGAACGTGGTCTTTTAGCAATGAAAACAGCTTTAGAAAAAGAACAAGCTAAAGGAAGTGCTGCTGAATTTTTAAGAGAAGGTGCTCTTCTTGTAGTAGTGTTTGTTACAGATGATGAAGATTTTAGTGCAGGAACTGTAACGGACTATAAAAACTTCTTAGACAGTTTAAAAGGTGAAAACACAGCAGATCAACAAAAGTGGATCACTAACTATATTGGGGTTACTGATTTAAATGATCCTCAGTGCACTACTTATGGAGATTATTCTGCAAGAGGTGAAGAGTATCTGATGCTTGCAAGTATGTCTGGTGGAGTTGTTGAGAGTATCTGCAACACAGACTTTAGTTCATACATTAACCAGATCAACGTGCGACTTAAGTCCGTCTTAAACAGATATAAATTAGATTCCCGCCCAATACTAGACTCATTAACCGTTTACATCAATGGGGTATTGATCCGAGAAGATAACGTAAATGGGTGGAGTTATGATGAAGCGAAAAACATGATTATTTTGAATGGAACAGCAAAACCTGGTCCAAACGATGATGTAAAAATTAAATATGAAATTAAAGAACTATAAAAAAATAAAGAATTAAAAGGAGCTATAGGAATGGAAGGAATATTAGAAATGATAACGAGCAGTGGCCTGGCGGGTTACTGTATAGCGTTACTAGCAATTGTTGCACTTGGGTTAATCTTAGACAGAATTAAAGCACTGTTTTTTGATTTATCAATTAAGACAGATGAGTTTATTGCGCAGGTAAGAAGCTTAGTTGTTTCAGGGCAGATTGAAGAAGCTGTTACGTTTAGTGATGCCAATAGAAAGGCGCCTGTAGCTCACATTGTAAAAGCAATTGTTGAAAGAGCTGATAGAGATGAAGAATCTATTAGAAAAGGAATGGAAATTTCATTCTCTGTAATTCTACCAAAAGTGACGCAAAGATTAGGTTATCTTGCGATGATTTCAAACGTTGTAACTCTAATTGGTCTACTGGGAACAATCTCGGGTCTAATTTTAGCCTTTGAGGCGGTTGCAAATGCAGACCCTTCTAAAAAAGGTGAAATGCTTGCACAGGGTATATCTCTTGCGATGAACACTACAGCATTAGGTTTATCAGTAGCGATCCCTGTAATGATTATTTATTCAATGCTACATGCAAAGCAAAACAAGATCTTGAATGAGTGTGTTGAGCAGTCGTCTAAGATTATGGATCTGCTTTCTGGAAGAGTTTATGTTGAAAGTGGAAAAGCTAAAGAAAATAGAGTGGCTTAATTATAAAAGGGAAGCGTGTAAATGTTTAATTTAAAAGATTTTATAGAAGAGCAAAGTGAAGGCGAAACGGATTGGGAGATAGACCTATCTCCTCTTTTGGCTCTAATGGTGACATTGATTCCTGTGTTATTATTGCAAACTTCATTTGCGACCCTGACTATGCTTGAAACAACGCTTCCGATTCTTTCTGATGTTAAACAGGAGACTGTAGTAAAGAAGAAAGATGAAATCAAATTTGATTTAGATATCTTTGCAAAAAAAGAGAAATCTTTAAATGTAAAAGTTCAAGTTAACAATAAAGTAGTTAAGAAATTTGATGTTCAGCCTTTAGAAGGACAGTTTAACTTAGCAGGGCTACAAAAAGAACTGTCGATACTTAAAACCAAGTATCCTAAGGAGATTGGAGCAAAGCTTACTCCAGATGATACAGTTAGCTACGACATGATAATTAAAATTTTGGATGCGGTGAGAAGAGATGACTCAGGTAAAACGTATCAATTTAAAGATGATAACGGGCAGATGGTGGAAACAACAATGTTATTTCCAGATGTTGTCTTTGGAAACATAGCTGAATAAGAGGATAAAATGTCTGTAATAGATGAGATAATTAAAAAAGCTAAAAAAGATGACGGGTTTGCCCTTCAGCTAACAGCCATGGTTGATATGTTTACAATCATGATTGTTTTCTTGTTGAAGAGTTACGACACATCAACTTTAGAGGCTAAGAATGTGGATAATTTAAAGCTTCCAGCATCAGTAACATCAACAGTTCCTGAAGAAGCTTTACTCATGCTGGTTTCTCAAAAAGCTATTTTTATTGGCGATAAGAAAGTGGCGGAAATAAAAGACGGAAAAGTCGACGCTCAGTATTTATCAAAAAATGATGAGGACTACATAGAGCCTTTGTTTAAAGAGTTAAATGCCGAGGCTAAGAAAATTGAAGAAATTACTAAAAGAAATCCTTCTGTTAAATTTGAAGGGAAAGTGTTCATGCAGGCGGATAAAGAGCTTAACTATTCTGTATTGAGAAAAGTTCTGTACACAGCAACAATGGCTGGGTACGGGGATTTGAGACTTGCAGCGATTGATGGGGCCAAATAAATGAGAAGAAGTGTTCTTGTCTTAGCATCAATAGTATTGACTACAATTGTAGGCGTTGCGCATGCAAATCCTAAAGGTGATGTGATTAAAGATTTAAGAACAAGCTCTGCGAACATCGAAAGTGGTCAGCAGGGAATAGTTGCTTCTGAGGTTTTAATATCAAGATCTGAGGAAAAAGCTTTAGGGCACTTAAAAACATTAATTAAAAAATATAGAGGCACCAGTATGGAGCCTGAATTGAAGTTTAGATTAGCTGAACTTTATATGAATAGAGCAAAGTCAGCTAGATTTATTGAGCAAATGGTGGCAGACGATGAGGGGGTAGCTTCGTTCTTACCCTCTAAGATTAAGTCATTAAAAGAGCGTAAAATGGTTGAAGAGGCCATAGCTGAATACACTGGAATTGAAAAAAGGTTTCCAAAATATAAGGCTGTGGATGAGGTTATTTTTAATAAAGCCTTTGCACAACTGCAAATTGACCAAGAGAAACAAGCAGAGCAATCATTTATAAAGCTACTTAGAACACAAAAGCGTTCTAGATTAAGACCTGATGCTTTCCTGGCAGTTGGTGAGATTAATTTTAAAAGAAGAAATTTTAGAAAAGCTTTAGCATATTTTAACAGAGTTAAAAAATACAAAACGGCTCGAGTTTACCCATACGCTTTATATAAAGGGTCATGGTGTTATCACAACCTAGATGGTTATGAGCAGGCTATGAGTGAACTTGAAAACGTTATTTATTTTGGTGCAAAGGTAGAAAAAGAAGGAAGAGACCAGCGTATGGATTTAAGGGTTGAGGCTTTGACAGATATGTCACTGTTTTACAGTTCTATTCGTCCAGCTAAAGATGCTGTAAGTTACTTTAGGGAATTATCAGGAACAAAAGATCCACTTCCAGCGTTAAGAAAATTAGCAAGAATATATGAGAAGCATGGTAAAGACGTAAAGCAAGAGATTGTTTTAACAGATTTAATTAAAGCTTTTCCAGGTTCTATAAAAAGGCCATTTTTTCATAGTAGTCTAGCAAGAAACTTAAATAGACAGCTTAAATACCAAAAATCAGTTGCTCATCTGTGGTCTTTTTACAGAACTTGTAAAGGGGCTTCTGCAGAAGCAGAGCAAGAAGAGCCTTGTAAGGAAGAGGTTGATACTCTTTCTAGAAGACTAGCTATAAAATGGCTTAAGGTTTATAAAGAGAATAAAACACGACTTATAATGTCTGCTGTTTCAGAGAATGCGTTTAGGGTTCATTTGGCAGATAAAAAGCCAGAAGATGACAACAGTAAAATGAGATACCTGTTTTCAGAACATCTTTTTGAATTAAAGAAGTATGCAGAGTCATCAGATGAGTACACAAAAGTTGGTGATTCATCAAAAGATAAAGAGCGTCACCATAAAGCAAGATATGCTGCTATTGTTGCGTACGATTTATCTCATAACTCTAATATTAAAGGTAAGGCAATTCCAAGATTTAGGTTCTTATCTGAAGTGTATATGAAAGAGTTTCCTAAAGGGGAGAAGTACTTAGATGTAGGTTTTAAACTAGGGCTTTTTGACTACACCAATAAGGAGTATGACCTTGCAGCACCTCTTTTAGTAAAGCTTGGAAATGAATTTTCTCAACTTACAAAAGGTAAGAAATCTCAGGATTTATATTTAGATATTTTGAATTCAAAGAAAGAGTATATAGAAATACAAAAATTTGCAAAAAAATGGAAAGCTACAGAGAAAGAAGCTGTTAGAATCTCGGCTTTACAAAACATATATGAGCAAGCGTTCTTTTCAGAGGTTGCTATCCTTGAGAAGAAAAAAGAGTATGCAAAATCAATTGCAAGATATACTAGCTTTATTAAGGAAAACCCGGCTTCTAAGCTTGTAGATGAAGCAAGATGGAATAAAATCGGACTTCATTTTAAACTTAAAGAGTATGATAAAACAGCTGAGGGTTATATATCGTTTCACAGGCTTCATCCAAAGCACACGAATGCAATTTCGGGTCTGATAAAAGCTGTTGAAATATATGAAATGATGGCGGAGCCTAAACCTGCACATAGAGTATCAGAAATTCTAATTAAGGCAGATGTTAAAAATGCTCAAAGATGGAATTTCTTATCAGCAAATTATCTGAAAGCTTCAGGGCAATATGAAACTGCAGCAAAGAAATTTTTAAATATCTATTATACATCAGGTGCTAAAAGTGAATTTAGAAACTTTGCAAGAGATGAGTTTTTTGCAATGAAAGATCAGCTTATAGCAAGGTCGTCTTGGTATAAGGAGCGCATCAAAGGGCTTATGAAATCAGGTTCTAGAACAGTGGCTTCTACAGCGGTGAGATCTTACGCTGAACATCTTTATACTGAAGGTGGCGGTAAAGAATTTAACAGTTTTATTGCAGCAAACAAATGGAAGAAAGGTTTAAATCCTGAGAAGCAAGCTATTCTTCATATGTATGACGGCAAAAGAAAAGAAGGCTGGTTTTTCTCTGAGAAATTAGAGAGTAAAACAATGGATCTGATTGTTAAAAGTATTCAAGCTAAAACAAAAAGAATGGACCAAGTGCAAAGAGCTTACCAAAGATCTCTTGCAGATGAAGACCCTAGGGTTTCAATTCAAGCTTTACTAGGTCTGTCTCGTGTTTATCAGCAGTATGTAAATGAATTAAAAACCTTAGAACCTCCATCAACATTTTCAAAAGAAGAAGTTGATGCTTTAAAGGCTGAGCTTTCAAACATTATAATGCCATTTGAAGAAAAGGCTGCAGAGGCTGTGGATCAAGCATTAAAAGTGGCTACAGATGCGAAGATTAAAGATGGTTCATTAAGAAAAATTAAAATTTTATTTGATCAGGTGAATTTAGATGAAAAAGTAGTTTACCCGGTGTCATTAAATCTTCCAAACCCTATTGGGCCGAGGGGGTATTAATATGAATTATGTAATTACATTAATAGCACTTATGTTAATCACAGGGTGTGCAACGGGGCCTGCAGAGAAAATGGAAAAGGGCGGAGCTGAAAAATCTGCTAAGGCAGATCTTCAAGATGTTAAAACAGTTGATACAACTTATAGTACGGATATTAAAGCGTCTTCAAACCTTAAATCTTCAAGAGCTAGAGTTTCATGTAATGAGTATGCAAATGTTGATAAGAAAAATTGGAGAAACTTGCTGGAGGCGGGTTATTCATGCATTCAAAAGAAAAATTGGGATGCACTTTCTTCAATCGCAAGTAAGCTATCACACAATCATCTAAAGGCTCCATGGGGCCCTTATTATAGAAGTATAGTTGCAGAGCAAAGAGGTGACTTTGCAAGGGCTATTTGGATGGCAGATCTTGCTCTTAAAAAAGCGCCAGATAATGCAATGATTCTTTTTCAAAAGGCTAGAATTTTATGGGTGACTAAACAAGAGACTGCCTCTTATGAGATGATGAAAAAAGTTGTAGAAGCGGACCCTAAAAATTATGACGCTCTTTTGTTCTTAGGAAATATTCACTACAGAGATAGAGAGTTTATAGAAGCCTTAAGCTTTTATGAAAAAGTTCTTAAGTACAATTATAGAGACGCAAAGTACAGGGCTGCTATGGCTGAATCAAATTTCTTTTTAGGAAACTATCAAGAGAGTATTAAGCATTATAAGGCGGCTGCAGCAGGATCAAAACTGAATGCATCTTTATACTATAAGCTAGGCCTTGCATATAAGAATTTAAAAAATTGGAGTAACGCAAAGACGTATCTAACAAGAGCCATTCTTCAAAGAAGAAAAGGTCGTAGTATAGCGTCGCTATCAGATGAAAATATGAGAAATGATTTAAAGGCTGTTGAAGCTAAAATTAAAGAGGTAAAAGGGGAGAATGATGAAAAAGCTAAGTAAATTTATCTTGATGGCTTTTTGCTTGTCCTCCTTTATTTTGGTGGCTCCGTCAGTTTCTCAGGCCAAGAAGAAAAAAAGGCAAACGATTGATTTAGAGGGTGCTGATATTGATGGTGAGGTGAGAACTCCTACAGGGGACTATGTCCTCCAGAAGAGTGGTGTCGATTTTCTTCCATTATATGAGAAGAAGAGAGAGATGAATAAAGAAATTAAGAAGACTGTACATTTTTTGAGGTAACGTATGAAAGAACTATTAATAAAGCATGAGCTTAATGGAAAGGTGATCAATAGATTTAGAGTCAAACCAGGCTTTAAATCTGATGTCTTTACAGTTGGTTCAAGTAAACGAGCTAATATTCGTATCTTGGGTGATAAGATATCTCCTATACATGCAGCCTTTGAAGTTAGAAACGGTTCATGGAATGTAATTGATCTTGGCAGTGAATCAGGAACTTGGCTTGAAAATAATCCGATTGTAGAGAATGAAATAGAGCAGTTAATAAATGTTCGTATTGGTGGGCACAGCTTAAGTGTTGAGCCTGTTGCTGTAAATGATGATAAAGTATTTAAAGAGTCTAAGAAAATTGATGTTGCTGGAGATGCTGTGGCAGTCTATCAACAGGTTGCAATTTTTTATCAAGATAAGTTAGTAGAGTCATATCTTGAAGATCCTAAGAAAAATTTAAGAATCCCATACGGCAAAAACCTTGTTGATATTAAAGCTCCTGTGAACACAGAGTGGTTAGAGAGCAAGATGGGTGACTATGTTGTCAAAAACAGACTTGTTAGATCAGCAAAATTTGAGAATAAAGAAAAGTCTATATGGTCAATCTTTCCAAAAGATCTTGTAAGGCCTTTTGGTGCTGCATTTGGTTCAGCATTCATTTTCTTTTTATCTTTATACATTGTCCCAATGGCTCTAAAATCTGACCCGGGTGGAATAAAAGACAATCAGTATACAAAATTAATTTTTGATCAGAAAACTATTGAAAAGCAAAGAAAGAAGGCTGTTAAGCTGACTAAGAAATTAGAGAAGAAAAAAGTAAAGAAGGTAGCTAAAGTAGCAAAGGCAACTAAAGCGGCTCCTCAAATTAAAAACTCTAAAAAGCAGTTAGCTAAGCTTGCTCCTTCAAGAAGTAACAAAAAAGTTAACGCAAAAGTTAGTAAAGTTGTTTCAAGTATTAAAGCTTCAGGATTAAGTTCTTTGGTGAGTAAGGTTTCACAAAGAGCATCAAGTAATGCAAGGATCGTAAAGTCTAAGGGGTTTAAAGCAGACTCTGGAAAAGGCGGAAGAGCTTTTGCCTCAATTAGTGATGTGAAAAAAGGTGCAAAACTTGGAGCTGCAGCAAAATTAGGATCTTTTAGAGTTGCTGGTGTATCTACAAAAGGTGTTGCTGGAGGTAGTGCTGTTTCTTCTAGACTTGGTGGTCTATCAGGAACAGGAATTGGTTCTGCTACAGTCGGGTCTTTAGACGAGGAAACAGAGGTAGACGGAGGTCTAACAGCTGACCAAATAGCTAGGGTAGTTAAGAAAAATTTAGGGGCTGTAAGGTATTGTTATGAAAGACAACTAGCCGCAAATCCAAATCTTTACGGAAAGATTAAAGTTGAGTTTGTGATCTCTCCGACAGGTAAAGTGAGTACACAAAGAATTAAGTCGACAACAATGAAGAGTGCATTAGTGGAGGGTTGTATTTTAAGGAAAATCAAAAGGTGGGCGTTCCCATTACCTAAGGGTGGTACGGAAGTTGCGGTATCTTATCCATTTTACTTTAAATCAACTAAATAAAAGACGCTTATAGGAGCCGAAAAATGAAAGCAATATGTAAAACAGCAGCAATAGTAGTAGCATCAGTGGGATTTGCTTGTTCAGCCTTTGCTCAAAGTGAGAAGAAAGAATCTCCTAAGAAAGTAGATGTTCAGAATCTAGAGAAGAGATACTGGGCGCCAAAAGATAAAAAATTTAAAGTTGTTCAAAACAGAACTTACACAAAAACTAAAAAGTTCTCTCTTACAGTGATGCCATCTTTAATGCTAAATGAAGAATACTCAAAAGGTTTTGGAATGGATCTAGCTGTAGGTTATTACTTTAATGACCGTTGGGGGCTAGAGCTTGAGTATCAATCAATGAGTCTTGATGATAACGATCTTGTTGATCAAATCCGCACAATTGGTAGTGGTAGTGGTGCATGGGCTAATCATGGTAAAAGTACATCGTATTATGGTGCAGGTGTTAGATGGATGCCATTTTATGCAAAAATGAGTTTTTTAGGGACTAAAATTGTATACTTTGACTTAAGCTTGGGGCTTAACGCTGGTATCATGGAGTACGAACAGCAGTTAAGGTCTGACACAGCTGAACCTACGCAGACATCAATGACTTTTGGTTTTGATATCAGTCAAAGTTTCTATATGTCTAAAAAATTACTTCTAAGAGTTGATTATAAACATAGGTTTTATTCACAAGAGATAATAGAAGGTGGGACTCTTAGCACCGGGGATTTTATTAAGGATAGGCAGGAAGATAGCATCTCACTTAACCTGGGGCTTACATACTTGCTTTAATATAGGAAAAAATATGAAGAAATTTCTGGAGCGTTTTAAGAAAAGTATAATTGTGGGACCTGTGTGCTTGTTGGCATCGCAGGTTTACGCATATGATGCTGGTCCAGAAAACTATGTTGAACTTGGTAAAATGAAGAGTCAGTCAAGTTTTGATATTTTGGCACCTGGGCAGGTAGCAGATAACTTTGTAATCCCTGTTTATAATAAAAGAGATCAAAAAGTAAAAGCTTTAGGCCCATCTCAGCCAGTTCAGTTTAGAGATGTGAGTGCCAATGAGCGTAAAGCAAAGAAAAAGCGTATTAGCAGACTTGCAAGAAAACTAAGGGCTATGACAATTTATCCAGTTCCAAAATATAACTTCGGGCGAGAGCAAGTGTTAAAAAGGAAGAAAATTGGTTGGAGCTCTAGTAACTATCAGGCAATTAAAACATTTAGTTTAAAAAATAAAAGTGTACCAAGTCAGCTTAGGGGCCTTAAGAAGAAGCTTGATTTAAGTATAACTTCTGCAAAAGAGAAAAAGATTAACCTTAAAGAAGTAAATCAAAAAGTTGTTGTTCAAGATGAAGTGGACTCGATTCAGTTTGTTGCTTCAAATAATTTTGAATTCAAACTTGCTCCAATGTATTTAAGAGCACCTAAAGATCATGATCTTTTAGCTGCAGATATTCTGTTTGAAGAGAAAAAGTCTTGTGAAGAGGTTGTTCCAATATCTCAGTACTTACATGATAAAGAAACAAAAGATAATAGAGTTAAATTCTATAGAGGGATGTGCTTACATGATTCTAAAATGTTTTCAGAATCAATTCCTTTGCTTTCAGAAGTTATTGGAACAAGTACAGAGCACTATGCAAAACAAGCAGTTGGCAAAATTCTTGAGGGGCTTCCTAAAGGATATGAGGGTGTCATTGCTAAAGGCCTGGCTCCAAAGAAGGTTTATAACAAGTTAAACCAAAAGCAAAAAGATAAGTATAACTACATACTAGCAAAAGGTAACTTTATAAATGAGAAGTATAGAAGAGCAGAAGCTCATGCAAAGCTTGTAAGTGAGAGCTCTCCTGATCAGTATGATGCGCAATTTGTAAAAGGAACATCACAATATATGAGTGGTCGTCTGCCAAGAGGAATTGCGACGATGGAAAAGCTAAAAGCTCAATATAGTAAATCAGCAAATCAAATCAGTGATTTTAAGTCTTTAATTAATGTGACTTTAGCAAGGTTTCAGTTTGAAAGAGGCGCTTATAAGAAAGCAATTAAAAATTATGAATTGGTTTCTAGAGAGCATCCTTTATGGGTAGACAGTTTAATTGAAAAAGGTTGGGCTCAGATTAAGTTAGGCGACTTTGCTGGAGCTATAGGAAATATGTTCACGCTTCATTCTCCATTTTTTAAAGATGCATTTATTCCTGAATCATATGTTATTAGAACAATCGGTTATTTAAACCTTTGCCAGTTTGGTGATGCGAACTCAACTCTAGGATATCTTGAAACAGAATATCCAGATCAAAAAAGAAAAATTGCAAGCTTTTTAGAAAAAGAGAGTGATCACTATAAAACGTTAACAGATTATTTAGGCGCTAAGACTGAAAAGCTTTATGAATTTAATAAGCTTCCAACGTCAGCAATTAGAGAGATGGGGCGAGATAGGGACTTCTTAATGGTTCAGACAAAACTAAATAATATTGTGGATGAAATTCCAATGTTTAGAAGTTTTGCGGCGACAGTTATGGCCAAAAGAGGAAAGCTTAAGGCTGAAATTAATGAACTAACTGAAGAGTCTAAAGAGCTAAGGATTAAAGAAGGAAAAGCTTTAAAGAATAACGAAATAGAAGTTGCAAAAGCTTTAAAGAAAAAAAGAAAGTCTGTTTTTGATGAAGGTTATTCATTAAACTATAGAATTAAGC
>JBOEFV010000048.1:0-103621 GCA_050633065.1 Bdellovibrionales bacterium | reverse complement strand
TTAATCGGTCCAAACTGCCCAGGTGTAATCACTCCAGATGAGTGCAAAATTGGTATTATGCCAGGTCATATCCATAAAGCTGGAAGAATTGGTGTGGTTTCAAAATCTGGAACTTTAACTTATGAAGCTGTTGCTCAGTTAGGTGAATCTGGATATGGCCAATCTACTTGTGTAGGTATTGGTGGTGACCCAGTAAACGGAACAAACTTTATTGATGTTTTAGAGATGTTTCAAAAAGATGATGATACAGATGCTGTAATCATGATTGGTGAAATTGGCGGAACAGCTGAAGAAGAAGCTGCGGCTTGGATTAAAGATAACTTCACTAAGCCTGTTGTTGCATTCATTGCTGGATCTACGGCTCCAAAAGGAAAACGTATGGGTCATGCTGGGGCTATCGTAAGTGGTGGAATGGGAACTGCTGAGGCTAAGTTTGAAGCTTTAGAGGCTGCTGGTTGCCACATTTCAAGAAGCCCTGCTGAACTTGGAATTACAATGAAGAAAGCATTAAACAAATAATAAAACTTTAAGGAGAATTAAAATGGGAATGGAAAAAACATTTAGCATCATCAAGCCAAACGCTGTTAATAAAAACGTAATGGGCGGAGTGATGACAAAATTTGAAGAAAACGGACTAAAGATTGCTGCTTCTAAACTAGTTAAGCTTTCAAAAGAAAAATGTGAAGAGTTTTACGCTGAGCACAGTGAGAGACCCTTTTTTGGTGAGCTAGTAGAGTTTATGACTTCAGGTCCAGTTATGCTTATGGTTTTATCAGGTGAGAACGCGATCATGAAAAATCGTGAGATCATGGGTGCTACAAATCCAGCAGAAGCTGCTGAAGGCACATTAAGAAAACTATACGGTGATAGCATGGGTGAAAATGCAGTTCACGGCAGTGACTCTCCAGCAAGTGCTGAAAGAGAAGTGGCTTTGTTTTTTGAGCAAAGTGAAATTGTAAACGCATAAACATAGCTTTTTTGCTGGTTTATTAGATGAAAGCCCTAGTAATAGGGCTTTTTTTCGTTTTAAGCCCAATGAAAACTGAACTTGTTTGAATAATCCTTAAAAGGCTTGTTAAGATAATGGGATGAAAATAGTTATCTTAGCACTATTAGTATTGTCGAGTTGTGTAAGTCCTGTAATTAAAGAGGATTTCTTAAAAGAGGATGTGAATTTAACCAAAGAAAAGTCAGACTTATACTTTTCTATCGGGATGAACTACCAGGATCGTAATATGATTGGTGAGGCGGTAGAAAACTATCAAGAGTCTATCAAGGTTGATCCGACCAATTCTAAGGCTCGTTTTGCTCTAGGAAAACTGCTTCTTGATAAGAAATTTACAGCAAGAGGTGTGGCTCAAATTGAAAAAGCTGTTTCTATCAATCCTAACTACACAGAGGCGAGAAATTTCTTAGCATATTTTTACTATAAGAAGTTTAAAGATTTTAAAAAGTCTAAAAGGCTTATTGATATTTCAGCTGAAGATTTAACATATTGGAATCAAGAAGAGTCGTGGGCGTTAAAACTAAAGCTTGATTATAAACTTTTGGGAAAAAGGAAAATCAGAAAAACGGCATTAAGAGTTCTGGCTTTAGAGGCTAAGGACTGTGAGCATAGGCTAGATATTGCACAAACTTTTTATAGAATGTCTTTTTATGAAAAGGCACTGGAGTCAGCAAGGCTTGCAGATAAACTGTGTGTAGAGTCAAAAGATAAGTCACATGTGGCTTTTTTGAAGAGCTTAATTTTTATTAAAAAGAATGATTACTTGGTAGCTGAGGAAATTCTTAGGGGAATCTCTTCACAGAGTGAGAGCTTTAAGAAAATCCTAGACAGAACAAAAACTGCTGTTAGAAAGAAAATCAATTCAGGGATATAGTTGTGGAATTTGAATACGGTAAAAAATTAGAAAACGCCCGAACTGAAAAAGGTTTAACCTTAGAGGACGTTTCTTATGAGCTTAAGATAAATCTTAAAACTTTAAGAAGGCTTGAGGGGTCTAAAACAGAGGAGCTTCCCAAAGCTCCATTTACTAGAGGTTTTATCAAAACTTACTGTGTGCATCTTGGGCTGGAGCCAAGTGTGGTCATTGAAGAATATGAGAAAACACTTGATGAACCGACTGATAAACTGCAAAAAGGTGTTTTAAGAGAAGATGATGATGGAGATGCTTTCTTCGCATTTGATTTTTTTAAAAATCAATTTCTACCAATAGCTGTTTTGATGGTGACGATACTAGGGGCTGCTGTCATGTACTCTCTTTTAAATGGTCAAAAATTAGACGGCGAAGTTGCAGCTGTTAAAACGGGGGAGACGAGTCCTGTTGTTGCAGAAGAAAAAAGAGAAGAGCCGGTAATTGAAAAAAAGGTGGAGCAAGAGATTTCTTCGGTAGAGAAAAAGCCTGTTGAGGCGTCTGCTAAATTCACTAGAGTGGCGACTCGTTATGAAGGGCGTGATGAAAAGCCTAAAGATGTAAAGAAAAACACTAAGGTTGTTAAGGCGGCGGAAGCAGCTCCGCTCACAAAGCCAAAGCCTGTAGTTTTTAAAAACACCCTGACAGTTGAGCCTCTTTCAGACACGAAACTTTATATACAAACAAATTTAGACAATAAACCAGTTCGGGCAACGCTTAAACCAGACAACAAGCGGGTGTTTAAGTTTGATAACGCAAAGATAAGGTTTGTGGATGCTGGCGCCGTTAATCTAATATTAAATGGTAAGGACATAGGGGCTTTAGGTGTTTTTGGAGAAGAGAAGACAATAGAGTTTCCGTCAATGAAAGAGTTATGAGAATTTCTTTTGCCCTGTTTCTTTTAGGTGCTGTTTATGTGAGTTCAGGAGTTTTTTTTTCAAGGATTAAATACTCGGCCTCTATTGATAGCCCTGGAAAAGAAACAAGCCAGGGCTTTTATGACTATGCAGGTGTCATTAATGTTCATTCAAACAAAAGCAGTGGCAGTGGTAAAGTTTCTGATATTATCACCTCTGCAGCAGCAGCAAATCTAGATTTTATTATCTTTAATGAAACAAATCCAATCGATCAGCAGCAACCCCATCCAATTAAATACGGAAATTTAAGTGTTTTATATGGTTCCGAGTTAAGCTTTAGAAATTCGAGAATTTTACATTTCAGTGGGGAAAAGAGTCCTTTGTTCAGCTCCCACTCGGAGATACAAATTTTCTTATCAAATTTATTAGAAACAGGTGGTGAAGGTGTTGCAGTGTTATCACACCCCAACAAACCCGGGTATGAGTGGGATCAGGACATAGTTCCGGAGTATTTAACAGGCATGGAGGTTTTGAACCTTAGAGAAGTTTGGCGAAAATCCTGGGAGCTTAGAAAGCTTTCATTTTTAAGTGCTCTAGTGTTCTACCCATTTAATCCACAGTTGTTTTTCTTAGATATTTATTTGGATGAGGCGCTTTCTACAAACTTATGGGATGAGTGGAACAAAAAAAAGCCTGTGATTGGTTATGTGGGGTCTGATGCGACATCTAAACTTCGTGTAGCGCGAAAATTTAGTTTAAACTTCCCAAGTTACAAAAGTATTTTCCAAATGGCTAAAAACCATATTCTTTTAAGAGAGGAGCTCTTTGGAGTAGGGGATCAAAAGTTAATAGTAGAGGCCTTAAAAAAAGGAAGCTCCTACTTTTCTATTGATATTTTAGGTGACCCTAAAGGCTTTTCTTTTTCAGGGCTTACAACTAAGGGCCGTAGAATATTTATGGGGGAAGAGGCCGAGTTAAAAGATCTTGAAATGCTTGCGGTCTCCTTACCTGATTTAAAAGATGAAGTGAGGGTTGAGCTTTATCATAATGGGGTACAGATAAAAACTTTTGAGGGGTCTTTTAAGTACAAGCCAACAGAGATGGGTCATTATAGAGTTGTTGTTAAAACAAATCCACTTTTTCCACTATTTAGAGGACAGAAATGGATTTCTTGGATTTTTTCAAACCCTATCTTTGTTAAGGGATCTTGATTTCAATTTCTTCTGAAACTGGATGGCATTGGCAAGAAAGCCGTTCTTCTTCTGAGTAGCCACGTTCTTCAGCTCGATCTTTTTCTAATTCTGTTCTTGGGCTTAAGGCGCCGTTTACTAGAACCACTCTACAGGTGGTGCAAATTCCCTCTCCTCCACATGAAAATGGGACTGGAACTTTGTGAGCTCTCAGGTCGTCTAGAAGAGATTTTTTGCCAGAAAGCTTTATATTATAGGTGAATTCACCATGATGCGCTGCACATTTAGTCTTCATAATTTATAATTTGTCTCACCTTCTCAGATTGGTTAACTTCTTGATATGAACTTTATCGCATTTGACTTGGAAACGACAGGAACTTTAGCAGGAATTGATAGAATTGCTGAAATTGGAGCTGTACGTTTTGTAAATGGTAAACCTGAGGACATCTATTCAACGTTGGTGGATCCAATGATGCCGATGCCTGAGGGGGCTTCAAGAGTAAATGGGATTACAGATGATATGTTGGTTGGAAAACCTAAGATAGAGACCTGCCTTGAAACTTTTACAAAATTTTGTGGGCAAGACCCTTTAGTGGCACATAATGCCTCTTTTGATTTTCAGTTCTTTTTAAACGACTACCGTAAACACGAGTTTCTGGCTCCATCAGGATATGTTTTTGATACTTTGGCTTTATCAAAAAGAATAATACCGGGACTGAGTAACTATAGACTCGGAACTATTGCTCAGCATTTAAAATTTAAGTTTGGAACTTTGCATAGGGCCCATGAGGATGCTGAGCTTTGTGGAAGAGTTTTTGTTGAGCTTATGGAGAGAGCTCTTCCTAATGAGTACTTAGACAAGAAGTCTCTTGAGACTCTTCAGGGTAAAGCGCCTTTAAAATTTCCTTATATAGAAAAATCTAGTGATCAGCTTACTTTAATTTAAGATTTAAATTTATGTGCAATAGGCATTCTTCGTCCAATGCCGTAGGCGTGCTCAGATATTTTTAATATAGGTGCTGCCTGCCATCGTTTAAACTCAGAAATATAGCTGCGGTTTAAAACCCATCTGTCTAAAACATTTGTTGGCTTTTTTTGTAAAGTGATGACCTTTTGAATGCTTTTATCAAGTTTTTCATAATCTGGAAGAGAGTCAGAATCTTTTTGATTTGCTCTAAGCTCTGCAGACGGAGGGCGTGTTATTATTCTGCCAGGTATAAGCTCAGTTTTACTTCGTTTGTTGATCCACTTACAGAGTTTAAAGACATCAGTTTTTAACAGGTCCCCAATGGGCATAATCGCTCCGCACTGGTCGCCGTAAAGAGTGCTGTAGCCCACAGTAAGTTCAGACTTATTTGAAGTGGCAAGAAGTAAAGAGTTTTTGTTATTTGAAAAGGCCATTAGAGTAAGGGCTCTAAGGCGAGCTTGAACATTTTCATGCATTAAGCCAAAAGGTTGTTTTTCAAAAGTTTTATCAAAATCTTTTATGAACTGGTTATAAACTTTGTTTGTGTCGTGCTTAATAAAGTTTGTTCCTAAGTTTTTAGATAGTTTTTTTGCTAGCTGCAGGCTTAACTTTGAGCTGTGTGGTCCAGGCAGGGCAATGCCGGTAACATTTTCAGGTCCTAATGCCTTTGCAGCAAGGTAAATCACTAATGCTGAGTCAATTCCTCCACTTAAGCCAAGATGAGCTTTTGAAAAGCCTGTTTTTAAAAAGTAGTCTTTTACGCCAAGAACAAGAGCGCTTTCAATGGAAGAAAATCTTGAAGGAGTTTTTGATAAGACTTTACCGCCTGTATAAAGATGTTCTTTAAAAGCCGGGAGCCTTGTTGTGACCTTGCCCTTTGAGTCGGTAATGAAAGAAAGCCCGTCAAAAATCAGTTCATCTTGAGCTCCAACAGTGTTTACATATGCTACAGGGCAAGAGAATTTTTGAGAAATGTTCTTAACTATATCCTCGCGGACTTTTTGTTTTCCGGCTTCAAAAGGAGAGGCGTTTAAGCTGACA
The DNA here is from genome assembly GCA_050633065.1 of Bdellovibrionales bacterium. Classification (GTDB taxonomy): domain Bacteria; phylum Bdellovibrionota; class Bdellovibrionia; order Bdellovibrionales; family UBA1609; genus JALZUR01. The sequence goes on along the minus strand of JBOEFV010000048.1, from coordinate 97,653 downwards.
ATGTAATCTGGCTTATTGGTCAATGAGTTGAGGGGGTCTTTTTTATACTTATCTTTATCTGAAAACCAAAGGTCTTCACAAATTGTGACAAGTATTTTTTTGCCTTTGAGTGTGAAAAAATTCTTATTTAGGTTTCCAGAGTGAAAGTGTCGCGATTCATCAAAGACATCATAGTTTGGGAGAAGAGTTTTGTTAAAATATTTTTTAACGGTGTTATTTTGTATAAGAACTGCAGAGTTAAAAAGTCTACCGTTCTCTTTGTTTAAACAGCCAAGTAACAAAGAGATTTTTTTAGGAATTTTTTCTGATATTGCTTTTAAGACTTTTTGTTGTTCAGGGTAGAGCTCGGGGCGTTCTAGTAAATCGTTTGGAGAGTAGCCTAGTAGTGAAAGCTCTGGAAAAACTATAAAATTTGAATCTTCCTCACTAGCTTTATTGCAATACTCAATAATCTTTTGAGTATTAAGATGGAGATTCCCTAGGTGTGAGTTTATTTGTGCTATGGCTATATCCATAACTTTTTATGCCTCAATACACTTAGTTCGTCCAACCCTTTCGTATGCTGTTGAGCTGAGACATGGTGAAAAAGCCAAATACGGCTAAAACTGCGATGATGATTCCCCATTTTATAATCCCAAAGAATGAAAACTCCATTTCTGTTTCAATTTCGGTATTTTGCGGTCCTCTTTTCTTTGATTTTGGTATGGAAAAAGAGCTTTCAGCAACTCGTCTGGTGATGATNNGATGAAGGGAGTTTTTTTGTTTGTTTAGAAGGGGTGTTGGCTTGTTCGGCCTCTACCTGGTCTTCTTCATCCCCGGACATGAAAAAGCTTCCTCCAATTTGCCCGTCTCTGCGGATGCGCCTAACAATGACGGTTTCACCGGTATCTCCTTGAAAGCCTTTTACGCCAAGTTCGCCATTGTTCTCACTTCCTAAATCTACAGTGTTTATCTTTACTACTTTAGTACTTGAGTCATCAAAGGCGTCTGAATCACTCTCTCCAAGTGAGCCTGTTGAACCAGATGACTTAAAACGATTTCGATTCCCTGAAGAGCTGTCAGACCCAGAATCATTACTTGCAGATTTTGAGTCATCTTTACTAGAGTCGTCGTCGCCCTCTCCTGATTTATTAGCTGATGCATCAGAAGAGCCGCCACTGCCGCCGCCGCCACTTCCTCCGGAGAAGTTTCCTTTCATGTCGGTTTTAAGTTTTGCGGCCTCACCACAGATACCGTAAGCAATATGTGGGTATTGACCCACCCTAAGCATACAGCCCACCATTCCAAGGATATTATTCTGAATATAGTTTTGTATAGGCTTTCCAACTCCCTTACTCAGGGCCATTATCATCGCAACAGTAAGCACTAGGATGAGTAAATACTCGACCATCCCCTGGCCTTTTTGCCTGCAAGCTGAAGGTTTTTTTATAAAACGCCGATATGATCTCTGTATGAGACAAAGTCTAACTTTTGAAAAAGCAGAGTGTAATACCGGATTCATAAGATTGTTTCGGAATATTTCCATTGTTTTTGTAGTTTTCTCAATTCTTACCAACGCACAAGCAGAATTAGAGCCTGTAATGGCTCTTTATCGCAGTGGAGACTTTAAAAAGGTAGTGTCTTTAATAGAAGCCTCAAAGAAAAAGGAAGAGGAGCTGTCTTATAAAGAGCATATTCTTTTAATAACATCTTATAAGAAGCTTAAGGATTTAGATGGAAACATCAGGGCGTTAAGAGAGGCTGTGGAAAAACTCCCTTTAAAAGGTGTTTTTAAAAGAGAGCTTGCAAGGTCTTTAGAGATTAAATCGAACTCATACACCAACAACATAACATATGATCTTATTCGCAAAAATTTAAAAATTGAATCCATAGAAATTTTAAGTGACCTTTATAAAAAAAGTCCTACAAAGGAAAATTTCACAGCTTTGATAGAGTATTATAATCGGGAAGAGGACTATACTGAGGCGGTGGGGCTTTTAGAGTTTTATGGTAGGACGAACCCAAAAGGAAAAATTTATTATACTCACCTTTGTAAGGCTCAATATAATTCTAAATTTTACTCTGCGGCAGTGGAAACTTGTCAAAAATTTAGTAAGTACTCTCCGAAAAACCCTGATGGACAATGGTATTATGCCAAGGCACTTGAAAAAGCGGGGGAGTTTCAGGCTTCAAAAGAAAGATTTGTTAGGGCTTCTAAAAGGTTTCCTGCAAGTAGTGGAATTCAATATGAAGCTGGTAAGGCTTTAATTAAAGAGGGCAAGCCTTTAGAGGGGCTTGAGCATTTAGAGAAGCATTTAAAGATGGAGTTAAGTGATGAAGCTTTGGTTTTAAAGGCAGAGACTTTATTTGGACTTAAGAAATACGATGAGGCGTTAGAGGTTTTTATCGCCGCATGTAAACAGCATCAAGAGCCAAGAAAAACTTTGATTAATAAAATAAAGGCGGCTTCTAAAAACTTTGCTCCTAAAACAAAATACAGAGATAAATATAATCGTGAAATGAGTAGATGCAAGTATGTCTATAGACCAAGTAGAAAGGCGCCAAAAGGTTTGCTTGGCGGGAGTTATGGTTTTAAGAATTAAACGATAAAAAGTCTTGAAGTTTTTTAGGAACTCTAGATCCTGATTTTTGATTAGTCCAAATCCAATAATTAGAGTAAGATAAATCAAGTATTTCATGTCCTTCGTTTAAGATGGAATTTAAACTTAAGCAAAAGTCTTCAAAATTTTTAGATTGATTTACTGAAACTGTTTGAGTTGTTTTAGGAGAGAACTGGCCTAAGAAGTATTTAAAAAAATCAGGGTGAGCCTCAATGCCCTCAGTGTTGTTTTCATAAAGGCCTAAAACTTCATCTTCTGATTTAAATTTAAAGTAACGCCATTCACCGTTTGGGGCTGTAGTTTCTGCGCTAGAGGCCTCTTTTAAAAAGTTACTCATGTTCTGTCTCAAAATGATAATCTTCATAATGTATTTTTTGGGCATAAAGAGGCAAAAGGCAAGTCTTTATAAGGTGTTTTAATATAAAACATAAAAAGAAACTTATTAAAGAAAGTCTCAGGAGTAGACGATAGGCTATATGTGGTAACAATTATGCTAAAAATATTTAAGAGGAGATAATAATGAAAAAAATTACACAAGCTTTTAAAAAGACTGCGGTAGATTTTTGGAACGATGAAGAAGCACAGGGAATGATTGAGTACATCCTTATTCTTGTGGCTGTGGTTGCAATTGTAACGATGGCTGGTGGTAAGATTAGAGGAATGATCTCAAGTAAAGCAGATGATCTTGAGGGAAAAATCGGAGATGTGAACTTCTAAATGGCTTTAGAACTTGTACTTTTAATATCCTTTGTGGGGCTAACTATAGTCTCCGCAATGGGTGGTGACAGTGGGCTTACGGCCCAGTTTCGCGAATCTGGACCTATGCTTGCAGCTCGTATGGAAAAACGAATGGCTACAGGCAGATGCTTTCAGACTCCCGTGGGTGGAGGCTCAGGCCCTTGTTCGACCATTATTTTTGAGTCAGCATCTCCTAAGAAATAATAAAATGTTAAAAATAAAGTAAAGACTGTCTTATGACGATACGTATTCATGTTTACGGTTCTTAATCCTTATATAGCATACATAATTTTTGCAGTGATTCTTGTTGAATTGGTTGTTGCCGTATATCTGGATTTAGTTACGGCCAAATTTCCAAATAAATTCTTTTTATCTTATTTAAGTATTAACTTGGTGTTGTTTACAGTTCTTCATGGAGTTAGCGGTCTTGGTGTGAGTTTAATGACCTTTGGTGTGGCCTTTTTACTTCTTGCTCCTATTTATTTTACAAAGATATTAGGTGGGGGGGACATCAAACTTATTCTTGCAATCTCGCCAGCACTTTTAATGGACGAATTTATAAGTTTTTTGTTTATGTCTTTTCTGTGGGCGGGTGTTTTTGGTCTTGTGCGAAGTCTGCTTGGTGGAAACTTAAGATCATTATTGGTAAACACTCTTTTTGCAGCAAGAAAGGTTACGGTCGCAGAAGATGGCATGCCTTTCACTGTAGGGATTTTACTTGGCTGGTGTTCTTATAAAACAATTTTAGGACTGGGGTTTGTATGAAGAAATCAAAGTCTAAAGTAAGGCAGTCAGGTCAGTTTATGTTAGAAGCAGTGCTTTTGATGACGCTTTTTTTTGGAATAGCGATGGTCTTTAAAAAAACCTTTGATGATAAAAACATTTTAGGGTCCTTAGTTGCGGGCCCTTGGAGTCAAATTTCAGGAATGATGTCTAATGGGGTGTGGAAAGCTGAAGGGGCTGGTTACAATATGCACCCACAGGGGCATGTTATGTCTAGAGAGGGTGATGAAAATTGAGCAAGCAAAATAAAAAAGATAAAATAAGAAAGGATGAATCGGGAATTTTAACTCTTGATTTTATTTTTTCAATTATGGCTGTGTATGCGATCAGTATGGTGTTTGCTCTCCTTGCAATGACGTTAGTATTTTCAAGCATAAGTCAGTATGTGGCGTTTTCAGTGTCACGTGCTCATATCTCTGGTCAAATCACAGTCGATGACCAGCAGGTGGCTATGCAGGAGCAATTTCAAAAAATCATGGACCTGCCATTTATAGAAAAGTTTTTAAAAACCTCTAAGGGAAAATGGTTTCAGCTAGAAATGCAAGGTCCTGCAGGTGAGCACTTTGACTTAAGTTCTACAGACGAGGGTGGAAAAAGGCAAATGGCATACGGAGTAAAACTTAAGTACACATCTCATATACTTAAAAACTTCAAACTTCCTTTGCTTGGAAATCCAAGTGATGGAGCCACTGGTGATTTCGGGACGGCAAACGTTTATAGCTTTTTATACAGAGAGCCCACAACAACAGAGTGTTTAGAATTTAACAATGCAAGGTGGAGCGCTTTAAAAGATAGGTTTCCTCAAATTACAACTATGCCGGGCTTTAGTGATAGTAAGAATTATGGCTCTGAGGCGGACAATGGTTGTTAACTGTTGCAAGACTGTTGCGGCTAAAGGGTCTAGATCTATAAATAAAACATGAATGCTTAAAGAAAAAGCTCCTTAAAGCCGATTTTAAAGGATGAGAAAAGGCTGCAAACGAGCGCAAAAAGATCAGAAAAATCAACAAGGGATGTCCATGCTTGAAAGCTTGCCTCTTATACTTGTTCTTGCGGGCTTAATTGGTTTTTTACTTGGGATGTGGGGTATGACACACAAAAACACTCTTCACTCAATTGCAGCAAGAAACTATGCGTTTGAAACATTTAATCACAGAGCAAATTTAACATATTTCAATGATGTGAGATCCGTAAACCACTCTTATGTGGCAAGCGGTTTAAGATTTCATGCAATTGGAGATGGTGATGGTGGCAGTTTAAAAGCTCTAACCACTCCTGTTAGGTTCCCGGCTTCAACGGCTGTAAGTGAGCCGGCGGAGCTTCATACGCAACGAATTTGGGAAAGTTCAAAGGTTCCTGTAATGGGTGAGGCTACAGTGGGAACGAAATTGTCATGGGTTATGGTTGGATACGGAATTTGTCTTAATTCAAGGTGTGGGGAGTAATGAATGAACCAGGAAAGTAAAAATTTATGGATGGCTGTAATTTTTGCTGTAATAGCAGCGGGGCTTTTATATAGCCACATACAAGAAAAAAACAAAGAGGTTACTAAAAAGTATGGAGCGAAAACAACAGTTGTTATTGCAAAGGTTGGAATTCGTGAAATGGCTCCAATTAATGAAACTCAAATTGAGCTAAGAGAAATGCCTGTTGAATTTGTTTCACCGGGTTCGGTACAAGACCCAAATGAAATTATTGGTATGGTTGCGTTAGTTTCGTTTAAGCCGGGCGAGCAGTTGTTAAAAAACAAAATCACAAAACCTTCTCCTTTAACAGGTTTGTCTCTTCAAGTTTCTCCAGGAAAAAGAGCGATTACTATACCTGTTGATGAAATGAGGGCTGTTGCAAAGCTTTTAAAGCCAGGAGACAGAATCGATATTCTAGCAGCTGTATCTGTTGGATCAGGGCAAAACAGGAAAAAAGAAGTTAAGCCTATTATGCAATCTGTTCCTATTTTGGCAACAGGTGTGCAAATAGCAAACGAGCTTCCTGTTTTATATGAAAGAAATAAAAAGGGTGATGCTGTAATTATTAAAAACCTTACAAGAAACACTAATTTTAACAGTATTACTATTGAGGCTTCGCCAAATGAAGCCCAGAAAGTCTTCTTTATTTTAAATCAAAACCCAAAAGATTTGATGATGGTTTTAAGGCACCCAACTGATACAGGGCCTGTTTCTGTGGGGAGCACAACGGCTGAAAGCATAATGGGAAGAAGGTTTCCTGCGGCTAAAAAGAAAAAGAGAGCAGGGGCTGCTGGAACAAGAGGGTTTAGATAAGATGAGCAAGTTACTGATGGTTTTGTCATTCATAATATTTTTTGTTTCTCCGTCATATGCTGAAGTGGCGATTGAGGGGGAGACGGAGTATGTGGATCTTATCCAAGGTGTTTATAAGGATAAGAAGTTTGAAGATCTTCCAGACAAGTCAGTTTTTAAATTTGAGAATAAATCTTTTAAAAAGTATGTGGACTTAATATATGATAATGACAGAAAGGTCATAAGGTTTAAGCCAAAGAGAAAAGGCTCTACAACAATAAGGCTTGTGAACAAAAAAGACCCTGACTTAATTATTAAACAAATAAAAGTTACAATACAAAAAAGTAATTTAGATAAGGTTGCTAAAGAAATCAGATCTCTTCTTGGAGAGATTGAAGGCATTGAGATTAAAATTTTAAACAACAAAGTTATTGTCGATGGTTATATCCTATTAGCTAAAGATTTAAATAGAATTGCAATGGTTTTAAAGCATTNNATGAAAACCAGGTGGTTTCAATTGTTAGATTAAGTCCTTTAACAAGAAAGAAAATTGCTGAGCGTATTGAGGCGGAAATTGATAACCCTAATATATATGTTTCAGTGATTAATGATTATTTTATCTTAGAAGGTAATGAGAGTTATAAGGGTGAGGGTGTAAGAGCAAAAGAGATCGCTGAGGCCCATGTGTCAGATATTTTGTCAAAAGTTGCGGCTAAAAGTGATAGGGGTGGTTCTCAAATTCTATCAGTTATGAAGGCGGAGAGTCCGATTATCAACAACATTATGCCTGTTAGGGAAGAGGGCCCCAAACCTAAGAAGATGATTCAGGTTGTTGTGCATTATGTGGAACTTTCAAAAAGTTATGGTAAAGGGTTTGATTTCTCATGGGCTCCAACACTTGGAGACGGAAGTAGTATGACGGTGACAGGAGATAACTTAAGTTCTTCAAATTTATTGTCATCACTTACGGCTACAATTTCTAACTTGCTTCCAAGATTAAACTGGGCAAAAGAGCACGGCCATGCAAGAGTTTTAGACACAATGAATGTGACAACAGAAGAAGGTGTAGAAGGGTCTGTGAACTCTGAAAAGAAAATCACAAGACTTCAGACAACAGCTTTAGGGGGAACTCAGCCAAGGGAAGTCACTGCTAGTGTTAAAACAACAGTTACTCCAACTCTTGACCCGGCTAAAAGAGACAGTGTGAAACTTAACCTTCAGATACAAATTGGTGAAATCACTGAAGTGTCTGCTTCAGGTGATCAAACATCTAAAAATGAAGTGAAGACAACAATTACGGTTCGGGATAAGCAGAGTGCTGCAGTCGGGGGCCTTTTAAGAAGCACATCGAGCACGGCTTACAATAGGCAGCCGGCAGGAGACACTGTAACGCTTTTTAGAATGGGCGCCTCTAAGGATTTAGCAAGAGCTCAGAGCCAGTTTGTGATCTTTGTAACACCGATTATTAAAACTAATGCGAGTCAGGGTATTGATCGTATTAAAAGAAAGTTTAGGCTGGACAAATAGCCAGTTCTAAAGGGTTTGTCTTTAGGTCCTTAAGTCTGGCTTTAACCCCTTTATATATAGGTGTTTTGGACCGATAAGTCTTCATGGCTATAGCAAAAAACTGTCACCTTATTTCAATAACCAGTGGTAAAGGCGGAGTTGGTAAATCAATCTTCTCTTCCAATATTTCCGTGGCTCTTAGAGCGGAATTTAAGGCTCCAGTATTACTTGTGGATCTAGATGTTAACTCTTGTGGAGATCAAAGTATTTTACTTGGTGTTAAGCCTGAAAAATCCATTATGGATTTGGCTAGATCAAAACAATCATTATCTCAAAAAACTTTAGAACAGTTTGTAGTAAAGCACAGCTCTGGTGTTCACTACTTAGCAGCAGTAAGTGATCCTTCACAAAGTTTAACTCTTGATGCTGACACTTTTAGTAAGCAGATTTCTGCAATCAGTCAGTTTTATAAATATATAGTTGTGGATCTTGGAAGTAACATTGAATCACTTCAATCAAAAGCCCTGGAGCTTTCGAGCGTGGCATTAACACTGACGACGCCAGATATTTTAACAGTAAATCAAACTAAAAAGTTTTTAAATAAAATGGTTTCAGAAACCTTTCCAATTGAGCTTTTTAAGATAGTTGTAAACCAAGCTTCTCCTGCAGGGTTGAGGCCTGATGCGATTTCAAAAGCCTTGGCTCTTCCAGTTAATGGGATCATCCCTCAGGATGATGTTTCTGTAACGGGAGCGTTAAACAAAAACCAGCCATTTGTGCAAGCTGCTCCAAGATCACCAATATCTTCAGCTTACTTTAATTTGGTAAGAAAAATCACAGGTGGTCAGCTTGATCGTGCCAGGGCGTCTTTTCAAAGTAAGTCCTCTAAGAAGTTAGCATCTAGCAGTGATGCCGGTGATAAGGCTGTTGTAGACAACGATATTCAACTTAAACTTCAAATCCATAATGAGCTTATTAAAGAAATGGATTTAAAAAAAGACGTGGGTTCAACACAAAATGACCCGCAAAAAGAAAAAGAGCTTCGCCAAAAGACACAGCTGATGGTCACAAAAATTGTAGACAAGAGAGCATCTGGTCTTGGTAGAGATGAAAGAACTAAGATTATTAAAGATGTTTTGGATGAGGCTTTAGGGCTTGGAGCTTTAGAGAACCTACTGGCTGATGACTCTGTTTCTGAGATCATGGTGAACGGGGCTGAAAAAATATTTGTTGAAAAAGACGGTAGAGTGCAGTTGAGTAAATCTCGATTCACTTCGAATCAGCAGCTTAGAAATGTAATTGAGAGAATTGTGACGCCTATTGGAAGGCGTATTGATGAAAAAACGCCTTACTGTGATGCTAGACTTGCAGATGGAAGTCGTGTGAATGCAGTTATTGAACCACTTGCAATCGATGGCCCATCGTTAACTATTCGTAAATTCTCTAAAGATGAAATCACATATAAAAACTACTTGGAGTGGGGCTCTATGACCCAGCCTATGATTGATTTTTTAAGAATCTGTGTTGAGCAGGGTCTAAATATAATTATCTCAGGTGGTACGGGTTCAGGTAAAACAACAATTTTAAACACCATGTCGGGGTTTATTCCTGCCAATGAAAGAATTGTCACAGTTGAGGATGCGGCCGAGCTTCAATTAAAGCAGGAGCATGTTGTCCGATTAGAAACGCGTCCGGCAAATATGGATGGTGGCGGAGAAATTTCAATTAGAGATTTGGTGAAGAACTCTTTAAGAATGAGGCCTGATAGAGTTATTGTTGGTGAGTGTCGTGATGGAGCTGCGCTTGATATGCTTCAGGCCATGAACACAGGGCATGATGGGTCAATGACCACTGTGCATGCCAACACGCCTAAAGAGGCAATCGGAAGACTTGAAACTCTTTGCTTAATGGCGGGGATGGATCTTCCAGCAAAAGCAATTAGGGAGCAGATTGCTGGAGCTGTTAATTTATTTGTTCAAATTGGTAGATTGAGTGATGGAAGCAGAAAAGTTAAATACATCACTGAGGTGGGAGCATTTAGGGGTGAAGTGATTGAACTTCAGGATATCTTTATTTTTAAAGAAGAGGGTTTTGATAAAAATAGAAAAATTCAAGGCTCCTTTAAGTGGACTGGTAACATGCCAAAATGTGTGGAGAAATTTGAAAAACGAGGGGTTACGATTCCAAGATCAATTTTTTCTACAAGTGCAGACAGTCAGCCGGATAAAAAAGAAGGCCCTGTAGGAATTAAAAAACCAGGGTTGTCAGCGGCTAAGCCAAAGGCGGCGCCAGTGGCAAAGCCTAAAGCTGCTGTTGGGGGAGTCAAGAGGCCTCCTCTTAAAAAAGTAAGTGGGGGTAACTAAACAATGGATGTGTTAGTTTCAATGATAGGCCCTTACGTTCAAAATACATGGGTTATAATGATAGCTACAATGATCAGTGTTTTTATTTCAGCGTTTTTCGGCTGGGAATATGTCATTGATTTTGTAAAGGCTACGGCGTGGGCAGACAAAGATGAGATCAAAAGAAAGTTGGATTTGATTTATGTGGATGTTGAAGAAGACAAGCTTTCAATGTTTTTAATTATGGCAAGCTATGGAATTGGCCTTGTTTTCTTTTTGATATTTCTTCCTAACATTGTTGCGGGTTTAGTTATGGGCGCTGTTGTGACTTTTGCAGGTCTTAAGGTTCCAATAATGGTGATAGACTCTTTGTATCAAAAAAGGTGTGAAAAGGTTGTTGATCAGATGCTTGATGGAATGACTATTATGGCAAATGGAACTAAGGCGGGAAACCCTCCATCTGTTGCTATGAGTAGAGTCATTGAAAACATAAAGGGGCCTTTGTCACAGGAGTTTAACCTTGTGAAGAACAAAGAGCATTTGGGTATGAGTTTTGAAGATGCCTTAGTTGAAATGAGTGAAAGGGTTCCTATGCCAGATGTGCAAATGTTTGTAATGTCTGTGAATATTTTAAAGGAAACAGGCGGAAAGATTGATCAAACCTTTGAAACGATTAATAACGTGATTCGAGAAAGACAAAAGCTTGAAAAGAAGATTTCTGCGATGACGGCCCAAGGTATAAGTCAGGGAATTATTATAACAGCAATTCCTTTTGCTTTACTCGCATTCTTTTGGGTTTCAGATAGAGAGGCTGTAGAGCCAATGTTTACGACAACAACAGGGTTAATGATTTTAGGGGCGATATTTACTCTTCAAATTATTGGTGGACTAATGATTAAAAAAATTGTGACAATAAAGGTATGATGATGAAATTTTTATTTTCGGCGACACTCTTAATGATATCTACAAGTGCTTTTTCTTTTGTAGATATGAAAAACGCAAATTTTGCTGATTCATGGATTGATTATAAGTCTAATGGGACAGGTTATCAGCTAAAAGTTCAAAGAACCTACAACTCTAGGTCTACCCATGATGGACTGTTTGGATTTGGTTGGTGCACAGATTTTGAAACCAAACTTGAAATCATGCCAGACTCTAGCTTAAAGGTTACAGAGTGCGGGGGTGGTCTTGAGGTTTCTTTTACAACAGGTAAAGAGCTAAAAGGTTCAGAGTTGAGTAAGTACATCAAAAAACTTGTATCATTATCAAAACAGGTGAATCCAAGGCTAAAAAAGCATTACTTAAAAAGATTGTCTAAAGACTTAAAGGACAATCAGTATTTAAGGGAAGCACTTGCTAAGAAGCTGGGAGTTAAGGGTAGGATCAGTAATGATTCAACTTTCTTTGCTCGAGGACGAGGCGGCGAGAAGATAGTCTTTAAAGACGGTTTTTACAGAAGAACTTTATCTGATGGGACCTTTCAAAAGTTTAATTCAGCAGGAAAGCTTGTAAGTTTATTTGATAGAAATTCAAATTACTTAATGTTTATCTATAGTAACAAAAAGCAGTTGGTTCAGGTGAGTGATAATAATGGTAGGCGCTTAGATTTTAAGTACTACTCTAATGGGAAGGTAAAAGAGATCAAAACTCCTGAAAAAGCCTTTCTTAAATATGCGTATGACGGGCAGGATTTAAGTAAAGCCCTGAACGCATGGAAGATGTCGTATTCTTATAGATATGATAACTTACACAACTTAACACAGGTAACGTTTCCAGATAAATCTAGTAAAAAAATATCATATAATAAAGATAAGGATTTAGTTGTTGGGTTTAAAGATAGAAACTCTTGTGATGAAAAGTATGTTTATCAGGGGAGTAAAGACAACCCAAGAAACCACTACTGGAGTACGGTAACTAAAAAATGCAAAGGTAAGATCACAAATAAATCGAAATATGAGTTTTGGCACAGGAAGAAATCTGATGGAACAGGGAAATATCTATATAGAGTTCTTTCTGAAAACAATGGAGATGTTGTCGATGTTACATATCATGATATTTTTGGAAAGCCTTTAACGGTTAGTGAAAATAAAAAAAGAACATGGTTTCAGTATAATAATAGAGGGTTGGTTTCTGAGAAAAGAACACCTGTTGAAAAAAATGTTTATGATTATGATCAAAAATGTAATAAAATCAGCTCAACGGTTAAAGAAGAGTATGGTGATATTGAGAAAAGAAAGAGAGTCACATATAAAGAGGCGACAAAGTTTGTGTATGACAAGCCTAAGTGCAACCTTGTGTATGCAGCAAGTTCTAAGGGTACAAAGGTGAAGGTTGGGTATGACAGGTTTGGCAGAATCAATAAGTTGATTGACCAAACACAAAAGTTTGTAAAGCTCTCTTATGATAAGATTCATGGAAAGCCCAACTATATTACCCGCCCAGGCTTAGGAGCCATTCGAATCACCTATGATAAAAAAGGTGAAATGCGGGATGTAAAAAGTGCAGAAGGGTCAGAGGTTGCGACTCAAGTAGCAACGGTGTTTAACAACCTTCTGAAAGTGGTTGCTCCAGCAACATCGGGGTTGAGCATATGATTAATCTAAAAAGTATAATAACTGTTATTTTTACTCTTGTGTTTTCAATGGGCTCTTTTGCAGCCTTGGTGCCAATGCCTGAAGAGCAAGATAATCAACCAAGTCAGAATTCGGTGCTTCCGCCAATTGGAGTTTTAAATTGTGCAGAGTGCGTTAAGTCCTTTAAAGAAGGAGCGAACAGCGCAGACCTTGAACTAACGAAGTGGCATGAAAAACAAATTTTTGGATCTGATGGTGAGGGTGGCTCTTCAAACTCTGTTGATGGAGATTAAAAGCCCCACTTATTATCTAAGTACTTTTGTATGTCTTGAGCCTCTGGTAGAGCTGTATAAATAAGAATTTCATTTATCTCAAAGGATTCACTTCCTGTAATTAAAAGCTCTATCCATGAGTTGGAAGTGGCGGGAGCCGCTCCTGTATAATTTATTGAAAGCCCATTAGTGATTGTCATACTTGGTACACTTTGATCGTAAGTTATAATAAATTTATAAACTGTATTGGTCTGTAAAGAAATTCCGGTGGCTACATTCTGAATAGTTCCAGATGAATATGTCAGGTTTCCATTTGTATCTACTGTAAACTTAAAACCTGCAGGGTCATTATTTGAAAGCTCAAAAGATTTTGATGAAAAAGTTCCTGTCTTAAGGCTTATTCCCATAGTGAAGCTTTGATTGGGCGGGAAGTTTGCCATGCCAAAGCCTGTGCTGTAGCCGCCTTCTGCAGAGTTGAAAAGAATAGCGTTTCTTTCGTTTGAGCTTTTCTTTTTTTGAGTTGCGTGCGTTCCTGAGATGAGTGTTAGGTTTGTTCCGTTTCCACTTTTATCAAACCAGTTTACTACTTGAGTTTGATTTTGAAGTTCTAGTGTTCCTGAATCATGGGCATCAAGCCATGAAAACATATTTTCAGTAAAGGGGATGCTTACCTGGCAGGTAAGTGGAAGGCCAACATTTGTGTTTGGTGAGTGATCGCAAGAAGAAAGTGAAGTTTTTCCTAAAGGGTTGTCATCACAAGAGATCAAAAGAGTACTTAGTATAATTAAAAGATATTTCAAAGTTTTAGCCTCATATTTAAGGAAGTAGTGATGTTTGTTTTAGTGAGTTCAAGGTCATCGAGGTCTTTTTCAATACTCATGTAATCAGCAGCTACACTCCATGTGTAACCTCCTTTAGAAAAAGCAAGCTCAAGAGGGGCCTTGTAGCCAAATCCACTTTCAAAAGGGCTGCCTGCTAGATCATATATAAACGTGGGCTCTAAAGAGATATTAAGACGGTCCTTTTTGTAGAAGTATATTTTCGTAGAGAGAGACAGGCGTGGAATGAGCTCTCGTTCAATTCCTAGTGATGTAGAAGACTGGCGAGCATAGTAGAGATCTTCAATCAAAGAAGCTGAAAAGCGAGGAGTGACGTACCTAAAGTGCTCTAATTTAACAGATGCTCCTAAACTTATTGATTGGACGTTGTTATTGGCAATAAAGAGCTGATCAGCTTTTTCATTATAAATATGAAAGTCTATACCGGCAAAGACGGCATATTGAAATTTGTGATCTTCTCTAAAACTAAAGGCGGCAAAAAGCCCAGGTGAAAGTTTACTTGAAATTTCTGCGGTGGTTCCATTAGAAAGTTGTTTTCCTTTAAAGTTCTCATAAAAAAGAGAAGTGCTTAAAAAAAGTGATCTGTTAGACTGGGTGTTTGCAATGTTGTTTGGTGATTTCTTTGTAGTAGGTTTGCTGGCTTGAGCTGTCTTCTTATCCATTTCCTCTTCTATATAGAGTGGCTCAGGGTTGATTTGTTTTAAGCCTGACTTAAGAACATATAAAGAGTTTGGAATATGAAAAACAAAGGCGCTGGCCTTAAGGTTTTCTTTTTTGGGAGGCACACAAATTGTACTGTTTTTCGAAAGAAGGTCTCTTTTTGAAAAGAGAAGATGCTCTATATGTGAATTTATGACGNNNGGTTGAGTAAGGGATAACAGAAACTCGCTCCTTAGATCTATAGAAACGGTTCTTCTCTAAAGAACTTCTTAAGTTGTCCCCGGGTTTTAAGGTGTACATACAAAAAAGCTCTAAAGAATCTTTTAGTGAATGTGTAAGCTGCCCTTTAGGGCAGCTCTTCCCCAAGCTGTTCCATTTTAAGCCAGTAAGGGTTGAGCAATGCTCATCTCCAAATAAATAAGTCGTGGCGCCAAAACTTAGACTAGAGTTTAGGAAAACAAACAAGAAACCGATAGATAAAGTAGTTAGAAATCTCACTATGATATTTCATCAGACTGAGGCCGTGTCTACAAGACCAGGTCTGATTTTGATCAAAATATAGTGTGAATGTCTTAGACCTTTGTTGAGGGAGGGGGAAGTGATGAAAAAAATAATGTTAGGACTTCTTGGGTTACTCTTCTCAATATCATCGTTTGCAGATAACGCTCATGTTCCATGTAATCTTACTAACCCTGATGAAGCGGCAAAAACTGCAGCAGAAAAGAGAGTTGAGGGTATTATTAGAACACCAGATTCAAGCGAAGAAGATGAGCCAAGTGAGTCAATAGACTCAGACGATGTATAGTCTATTTTTTTTCTAAGTTTTCTAGTTTTTCAAACTCTTTTAGTTTCTTTTCATTTGAGGACTTAATCACTTCAGTCATTTCTTTTAAGAAGAGCTCTTTGGCGTTCTTCTTAACACCATCAAACATTGGATTGTTATAAATTTTACTTCTGATTTTTCCAAGGTCTTGAGGGGTGAGTTGTAAAGATTCACTTGTTATATAAGCAGTTTCTTTTCCTAAAAATTTAGGCGCAACTGTTTGGCGAACGAAAGTCATGAGCTTGTCTTCAAGAGTGCTGGCTCCAAGCTTTATTTGGAGTAAGCAGACGATAATAATAGTGATGATTGAGTTTTTAAGAATAAAATAAATATTTCCCATTAGAGTACATCCTCAAGTGCTTTAGTCAGTTCATCAAGAGTGAAAGGTTTTTTAACAAAAATATTTGCACCAGCATCAAGAAGTCTGTTTATAACATCGCCTTGATCAAGTGTTGAAAGCCCAATGATGGGAACCTTGTTGTTAAGGGCTCGTATTTTTTTTGTAGCTTCAATGCCACTTACTTTAGGCATAACAATGTCCATAAAAATAAC
Organism: Bdellovibrionales bacterium; assembly: GCA_050633065.1. Classification (GTDB taxonomy): domain Bacteria; phylum Bdellovibrionota; class Bdellovibrionia; order Bdellovibrionales; family UBA1609; genus JALZUR01. Next base: position 81,707 of record JBOEFV010000048.1, on the reverse strand, counting down.
ATCAGGAGAGAAAGACTCAAAAAAAGAAAGTGCTTCTTCACCGTTTTCAGCTTCTTTTATCTCTTTGATGTCATCCCGGGTTTCTAAAAAACTAATTAAGATTTCTCGGATAAAAGGGGCGTCATCAACGATTAAAACTTTATAAGACATCCTAAAACTCTAACGTAAAAAACCTGTGCTTGAAATAAAAAAACCCCGCTTAAAGAAGCGAGGTTTTTAATTAGACTAAAAACTAGTCGAATGATTCTTACATCATTGGCATGCCGCCCATTCCTGGCATTCCGCCGCCCATTCCTGGCATTCCGCTGCCATCATCTTTCTTTGGTGCATCAGCAATCATAGTTTCAGTAGTTAACATAAGTGAAGCAACAGAAGCTGCGTTTTGTAGAGCTGATCTAACAACTTTTACAGGGTCCATAACACCGGCTGCAATAAGATCTTCATAAACCTCAGAGTAAGCGTTAAAGCCCCAGTTAGAGTCATCTTTGCTAATCACTCTATCTAAAACGATTGCCCCGTCTAAACCAGCATTTGTAGCGATTTGTCTAATTGGTGATTGGCAAGCCTTCCAAACTATATCAGCGCCGAATTTTTCTGTATCAACAAGCTTTAAGCCTTCAATAACTCTTCCGGCTCTTAATAAAGCTGTTCCGCCACCTGCAACGATGCCTTCTTCAACAGCTGCTCTTGTTGCGTTAAGCGCATCTTCAACTCTGTCTTTTTTCTCTTTCATTTCGATTTCAGAAGGAGCTCCAACATGAATTACAGCAACGCCTCCAGAAAGCTTTGCTAATCTTTCTTTAAGTTTTTCTTTATCATAGTCAGAAGAAGAAGCTTCGATTTGGCCTTTGATTTGTCCACACCTTGTTTCAATAGCTGCTTTTTCACCAGCACCATCAACAACAGTAGTGTTGTCTTTATCAATAGTGATGCGCTTTGCTTCTCCAAGATCTTCTAAAGTTGCATCAGCAAGTTTTCTTCCTGTCTCTTCTGAAATAACAGTTCCTCCAGTTAAAACAGCTAAGTCATCGAGCATAGCTTTTCTTCTGTCGCCAAATCCAGGAGCTTTAACAGCAGCAATCTTTAAACCTTTAAGTTTGTTGATCACTAAAGTTGCAAGAGCTTCTCCGTCAACGTCTTCAGCAATGATGAGCATTGGGCGGCCAGTTTTAGCTGCAGCTTCTAAAATCCCAACAAGATCTTGAAGAGCTGAAATCTTCTTATCATATAAAAGAACAAAAGGGTTGTCTAAAGCAACTTCCATTCTTTCTCCGTCAGTGATGAAGTATGGAGAAAGGTAACCTCTATCAAATTGCATTCCTTCAACAACTTCTAATTCAGTTGTTGCAGTTTTGCTTTCTTCCATTGTGATAACGCCTTCTTTGCCAACCTTATCCATTGCTTCTGCGATCATTTGACCGATTTCAGCATCATTGTTTGCAGAGATTGTTCCAACTTGAGCAATTTCTTTATTGTCTTGAATTGGCTTTGCAATTTTTTGAAGTTCAGCAACTACAGCTGTTACAGCTTTATCAATCCCTTTTTTAACAACCATTGGGTTGTGCCCAGCAGAAACGATCTTCGCGCCTTCGCTAAAAAGAGCTTGAGCTAAAACGGTTGCAGACGTTGTTCCGTCTCCAGCGTCATCATTAGTTTTGCTGGCAACTTCTTTTACCATTTGAGCGCCCATGTTTTCAAACTTGTTATCAACTTCGATTTCTTTTGCAACAGTCACACCATCTTTAGTGATTAGTGGTGAGCCGAAACTTTTTTCAATAACAACGTTTCTACCTTTAGGTCCAAGAGTAACTCTTACGGCATTTGCTAAAGTGTTTACTCCATTTAAAATTGATTTTCTTGCGTCTTCGCTAAATCTTAGTTCTTTACTCATTTTTTATACCTCAATTATTTAGTTACAAATTCCTAAAACGTCTTCTTCTCTCATCATCAAATACTCCTGCCCTTCTAGCTTAAGCTCTGTGCCTGAATATTTCCCAAATAAAATCGTATCGCCGACTTTAACCTCTAGAGGGATTTTTTTTCCATCATCAGTTGTCTTGCCTTTTCCGGCAGCAACAATTTCACCTTTTTGTGGTTTTTCTTTAGCTGAATCTGGGATGTAGATACCGCCAGCAGTTTTCTCTTCTTCTTTAACTCTCTTAACTAAAATTCTATCGTTAAGAGGTGTAACGCTAATATTAGACATGTTCGTTCCTCCTGTTTAATTAGTATTCAGGAACTAATATGTAGACGGGCTAGAAAGAGTCAAGGTCAGCGTTTAAAATAAGGAACTTTAGTCTTCCCGCAAAAGTTATTTACACAGTCATAAGGGGGGTCCCAGGCTGAAACATCAAAGTATTGGATCTGGCCAGAAGAGTCTTCAAAAGGGATGCAGCCGTTTTTGTGAGCAGAAACACTGATTCCGGCATTCCAGTGGTAGCCTTCAACGCTGCTGACAGCGTTTGCACGAGCTCCCTCGTTGGTCATAAGCTCAATGTTCCCATCAGCATCAATCACAGGGTTTCTGGTGTAAAACCTCCACTGCACATACCAATCAGTAATTAAGCTGTCTCCATCTTTAAACTTTAAATGCTCCGCTGTGTGGTAAAGACTTTTTAAACCAGGAGCTTGGAGGATGCCATTTAACGGGCCTGGCTGGTGTCCCCAGTCCTTATTAGAAATGTGTTCTTCATGATAGTCTTCGGGTGTTAGTAGGTGGCTATGACCCATATCTGGGAAGAAAATGTATTTTACATAGTTTAGGCGAAGGGACTTTTCAACGTGTAGGATAAGAGACTTTATATAGTGTTCTGGAAGAGTTACAGAGGCAGAATCATTCTTAGTTACAAAGGTTTGGCTTTTTTGGTTAAAGCCTGCACGGTTAAAAAGTCTTTCTTCTTGGTTGTAAACTTTTATATAAAGCTTATCGATTTCTTCCATGGAGGTGTTTTGTTTAAACATGTCCATAAAAAAGTAAGGTTCATCTGAAGCCGGTGGAGCACACCTTGTTTTAGCGATAGAAATTTTATCTTCTAAGCTTAATTGGCTAGTTCCCCCTAGCGCTTGTCCCGTTGTTCCCCATACTCCTAATAATATTACCCCTAGTGTTCTGATCCCCATCAGTCCCTCCCCAAAGCCAGTAACTACAGCCAGTACACAGCTTTTACAAAAAGTAAGATTTTAGGGGTGTTATAAGCAAATGTTATAATGTTTTGAATTGATACAGATGGTATTTAAATAACAAATTATTGGTTAAAGACCGATTTTAAGATGTGAGACGTGTTTTTCTATTATTTGCTTTATTAAGCCTGGGGCTTTTAGCCGCTTGCAGCAAACCTACAAGGTCTCCAAGCAGTGAACTGTCTGGTGGGGAGACTGAGACATTGTATTTCACAGCCGCAGCAACAGACCCGCAAACAGAAGAGTTGCACTTTACAGCAGCTGAAGCGGAAGGTGTTTCTGTTCGACCGCGGGCGAGGCCAGAGGGCTTGTTGGGGGCTGGGTCGCTTCAAGACGTCTACCCCCCACGAGTTGCAAGTTTTAGCGAAAGTAATAGTGAGGCGAGGAGCTTTACAAACGCGAACTGGTTGGCGCTATCTACAGTAGAAAAAGCCAGTTATGTTCATGATGTGTCTTCACGGTTGATAGCCGCACACGGGTTGGAGCATCTCTACACCCCAAGAATTATTACATGTAAGGTTTTTAGAGAGTCTACGTTTCGCCCTCAGATAGACTCTCGATATAGTAGTGCAAAAGGAATTTCTCAGGTTGTCGATGGAACGGTGGATGCGGTGTTCAGACAAACTAATTTTAGGTTTCAAACTCCAGGTTTTGAAGATGTGACAAGAGGCTCCACATTCAGAAGCCGTATGGCAAGATCAATGAATGCTCAGTTGGAGCTAGGGATTGCAGTTTTAGAAGTTAAGCGTGCAGAGTCAGGCTCTTCTAATATTAGAACTATCTTGGGTAGGTACTATGGATCTCGCACAAGTGCTTGTAATGAAGGCTATGCTAATAGAATATTTAACTGTGCAGTTTGCATGCGGGACACGGGTATTAGTGAACGATGTCTAGGTATGGCGACAGGAGCTAGAAGTGGTTGTTAAAAGATTTTTTACTTGTTTGGTTATTCTTATCGTCTCTTCTTTTGCGGAAGCTTCTTGGAAAATGAGTAGTGAAGATGTCTCCTTTTCAAAGGGAGTGTTAAAGCGGACAAACTTAACCTTTAAAGGGGGCGGGGAGGTGTTTAATTATCTTCCAAGGGAAGCTCCATACTTAATGACGATAAGAAAAAAAGTTTTAATGGATTCAGGGGAAGTAGTTTTTATTACAGGTTGGAGTCATGGGGCTCAATCGACAATCTTTAGGGTTTTTGCGCCAGGCGCTTTAAGGAGTACTCCAGTTTGTGAACTGACATCTTTGTCAGACGAGTTTGAGTATAAGCAAGAAGGTGCTGCGGTTGAAATCAAAATTTTAATGAGCGTAACAACAGAGCCAAAGTGGACATGGAGTAAATGTGCTTGGGGCGAGGCTGAAAAGTAAAAAAATGTAAGAGGGCTGACTGTGTCTAAATAACAGACGGCTGTTGACAAAAAATGTCACATAAATTGAAAACACATCAAGAAGCGTTATGGAATAAGGCTTTTACATGACTGAGATGTGGCATTCTTCTTGAATAGCTATTATGAGCAAGCAAGGAGAATACTATGATCGCTACAACAAAAACAGTTTCGAGAATATTAGGGTTGGCCGCATTTTTAATGTGTTCAGCAAGTATGGCTGAAACATCAGGAAAGATGATCTGTGAAGGAGCTGAGCAAACAGATGTTGCTTGGGGAATGAGTCCTAGTGCACATAGAATTTTTACTTCAAACTTAATGGAGCCAGCAAACAGTAGATATACAAAAGATCAAAAACGATCGGCTGTAGAAAAAGCTATACGTAGATATCATACAGGTGCTGGAGGGTACTCCCCTGCGCAAATAGCAAGAGCTATTATCTGGGCGTCTGACTGTACAGGAAATGATTTTAAATGGTTTGCTGGGATTATAGGAAATGAATCTCTTTATTGCAGCACTCGTCAAGGAGCTGGTGGTGATTCTGGTTGTGGACAGTTTACAGGTGATGCGATTGCATCTATGAAGCTTCAATTGAAACTTCCAAGTAGACAAAGAGGATCTATAGATACGGCGAGTCCGCGCTCAACTCAGGCAATGAGAGATATGGTTAAAAGTTGCTATCAGCGATACGATGGAATGGTTGATGGGTCTGAAGGCAAAGGCAGCGAGGCTTTATTTTATAATGTAATGGACAGGTCTCATTCAGGATTGAAAAGTGTTTTTAGAAGGGCCTCTGCAATGCATGTTGATATTTTGGCTTCAGCAATATTTTTAAAATTTAATGCAGCTCTTGCTGGAGGGTATACGGTTTCAGGGTCTAGACCTGGTGGAATCGCAAGGTACAATGGCGGTGGAGTTTCAAACTACTTAAGCCATATTCAAAGACATAGAGGAAAAATCAATGTTGACTACTCTTGTGTAGAGGACACTTACACATCAGACGTTGCAGGTTTTGCATGCGAGTTAGATGAGAACCCTGAAACGTGCATGTCAGAGTTTGAGGCTGTTCACACTAGCGACCAAGATGGTTCGGTGGAAATTTAGAAGATGAAACTTTGTTTGTTGAAAAAGCTCCTTTTGGGGCTTTTTTTTTACACCCTTATAGGCTGCGATGGCTTTGAAAGTTTGGTTCTGGATGAAGATCAAGGGCCTAAAGCCCAAAGAATAGAGAATTCTCCAAATGAAACCTTAAGAGAGAACCCTTACCAAATTGGGGTTGAATGGAACCGTAGAGTCTTGGAGAACGTAGACGTTGCCTCAAGGCAAGTTTTCCAGCTTTACCGTAGCGGTATGGGTGCTGTGGGGACGGGAACATACATTGGTGAAATTGGCGGGAAACACTTGGTTATGACCGCCGCACATACATATAAAGAACTTTCATCATGTAGAAATGAAGTTAGCTTTATTGCAAAATCTGAAAAATTTGATTTGTACTTCTACTGTTCAGACTGGAGTTTTCAGTTAAAAGATAACGATGTTCTATTCTTTGAAATCAAATCTCCTGACGCGGGGGCTTTTGAAAACTTAAAGCCTGTCGCTTTTTCAGAAAAAAGCTTAAAGGCCGGAGATCCACTCAGAATGTTAACGATTGAAAGGCTGATGCCAGATTTTAACTTTAACTGGTTTATAGATGATAGCTCAGACTGCGTGTTATTAAGAGAGAATAGTCGGTACCTTTTAGATCCGGACACAGGAGTCCAAGAGAAGGGTGATGGTAGTGACAGGCTTGCTTCATGGTCCTTACCTATTGGGTGTGATGGAAAGCATGGTGACTCAGGAGCCCCTGTGTTTGATGAGGAGTTTGGACTTACGGGTATTTTGTGGACTGGTAAGTACCCAAAGACTGAGGCGAGTGGAGACATAAAGTTCTTAAGTACCAGGAGCGTGTGGAGTAACTTTAACTATATGGTGCCTATTTCAAAGATCAGTTCAGAGCTTGAGCGGGTAATAGGAAATGAGTTTTATCTCAGTTTGGAAACAAGAAATGTTTTAAAGGGCTTGAGCGCGGCAATTAAAAATGAAGAAAGTGAATACCTAGGATTTTAAAAATGGCTCAGGTGGAGAGACTCGAACTCCCGACAAAGTGATTAACAGTCACCTACTCTACCAACTGAGTTACACCTGAACGAAGAAAACAATCTAATCCAATCTAAAAGTTTTTGTCAATCTGAATAGGCCTTGAGGACAGCATTTTTAACGGCTCAGAGGCTGCTGCTGCTGTGCTTTAGAGCAATTAGTATAAAAGACTCACTTAGGGGGTCTTGAGGCCTGCTACTAAGAAATCAAAGTTTAAAAGAAGTTCCTGTAATTTTAGTTCTTTTCTTTTTTTGTTTAGTTAGGGAGAGAATGCTTTTTAGAAATTCTGAGTATTCAGAGAAGTTCATTTGATGAGCTCCTGAGTTTTTAAGATGAAGCCCCATTCATTAAATAAATCAGCATACTCCTTGATCTTAGAAAAATCTAAATTTTGATTTTGAGTGAGTAGAGCTTGAATGTCAGCTTTGTCTTGCAGCTCTCTTTTTGGATCGTTTTTATATGCTTGTATTTTTAAGCCGATGAGGCCCTCGGCTGAGACTACGGGGAGAGGAAAGTCGTTGTAGCTCTTAGCTTGGTTGAGCAGATTTTTAGACAGGGGGCGGTTAGCGAGTATTATATCTAGCTGCGCAGGGCCTGACAGTTGCAAAATCTCATCAGTTTCATGAAAGATACTGAACCCCAAATTAAACAAAACAGTTTTAACGGCATCTTTATCGTCACCATCGATTAGCAAATCGATGTCAACAGTTGCCCTCACCACTCCGTGAGCTGCAAGAGCAAGGCCCCCAATAAGCGCATGTTTAATGCATTCTTTACTTAAAGAGGTTGTTACCAGATTTAGCGACTCAATTAGGTTCATATTTGAATTGTATCGTTAATTTTATGGAAATGCAAAAATGGCTCAGGCGCTGCCGTTGCTGTGCTTTGGAGCAATTAGTATAAAAGACTCACTTAGAGGGTCTTGAGGCAGGGATGATGATTTGAGGTCTTTTGCTCTCAGAGTTCTTTTTCATAAAGTTGTATTTATAGTAGCTAAGGCCGGCAAAAGACATACACATTAAAATAATTTTAACAATCCAGGGGCCTTTTGAGAACTCTCTTTTTCTTAAGAGGTCATGTACTTCGTTATGGCGTGGTCCAGTCATGTAGATATTTAAAGCTATTTTGGTGTGGTGTACAAGAGTTGAGTCTTTAAATACTTATGCTTTCACTTTCAATTCGTTCTTTGAAGGTAGGGTCTGTGATTTGATCAAATCGAACTAGATCGATATTAAGAAGAGAGACTGAATTGTATAGTAGAAGCTCTTCAATTTCTAACCACTGCCTTGAATTGCAGGCTGGTGCTGAAATTGCGATGTCTATATCTGAGCGTTCTTTAAAGTCTCCGCGAGCTCTAGAGCCAAAGAGTAAAATTTGCTCAACAGGGAACATTCTTTTTATTTTTAGAAGTAAATTAAAAACCTCTTTAGGAATGCTGCTGGGCTGTTTCATATAAAGATTTAAGGTTGGGGAGGTAAGAGGATGAAATTAACTTAATGACTTCATCAGCTGTGTTCTGATCATATGTGTGAGTTGTTAGATTTCTTTGGAGAATCATACTAAGCCACGCTTCTTCGTTATTTATAAGCTTTGCAGAATATGCGTCCTTAAAAACAGAGCGAGGTGATGAAGGGGCTTCAAACCCTTGTTGTGCTAAGAGCTCCCTAAGAAGCCTCCAAGACATCTCATAGGTAAACTCAAATGTTTGAATGATGCCGGCACGGTCTCTATTGGTTTTAATAGGATCTGATAAAGCCTCCTCAAGATTTTTAAGAGCAAGAGAGAATTTGTCTAATTTGTCCTTTAGAAGTCCCATGTTCAGCATTCTCTCATAATAGAATGTGGCGGTCTAGAGCTGATCAAAATATTTAAAGTTTATTGACTGTTTGTAATAATCTGTAAGGCTTATGGGATGAAGTGGTATGGTCTTGCATTAGGTTCTTATTTGTTAACAGCGGGGCTTTTTTATTGGGGTTACACTGGAAAAAAGCAGTTTAATTATCCCTCTAAAACCTTTTTTAATGTAAGTGGTTTGGATGTGTCTCACCATCAAGGAGATATTGACTGGAAGCTTGTGGGCAAGAGCCATTTTAAATTTGTTTATATCAAGTCTACAGAAGGCGCATCATTTAAAGATAAAAATTTTTTAAAAAACTATGCGGGCGCAAAAAAAGAAGGTTTGTTAGTTGGTGGCTATCACTTTTGGACTTTTTGTAAAACAGCTGAAGAACAAATTAAAAATTTAAAAGACACAGTCCCTCACTCTATAGGAGATATGGTTCCAGCCATAGATATTGAGTCTGCTTACGGATGTGGTTTAGATGATGCGTCAGCAAGACTTTCAAAAGATTTAGAAAAGCTTAATGCAAAAATTTTAGCAACTTACGGAGAGCTTCCAGTTGTTTACACAACGAGAGAGTTCGCAAAACTGCATCCAGAAATTTTTAAATTTAAAAATATTTTTTGGCTGCGTTCTTTAGTGGGGCCGCCAATGTATGAAAAAAGATGGGGAATCTGGCAATACTACAACGGTGGTGAGGTTAAGGGTATTGACGCGCCTGTTGATGTAAATGTTTTTAGCAATAAGCTATTGATCAGCAGAATCATCCAAAAGTAAGCACTGCTGAGTTTTTGCTAAGTCATCGATGCTAACATCTCTGTTGTTTGTACTAAACGTAGACGTGCCAATAAGAGCAGTTAAAAAAATCACTAATCTAAGCATTTATCCTCCACGTTACGGGTTTTGCTTCAGCAGGTTTAAATGGCGCGCCCGGAAGGAGTCGAACCTCCGACCACCTGATTCGTAGTCAGGTACTCTATCCAGCTGAGCTACGAGCGCGCAAAACCAGCAACATCACTAACATAAAGTGGTTGAAAATCAATAAAACCTACTGCAATAGTTACATATGACAAATATTTGGAAAGAAAACCTAGTTAAAGCCCAATCTATAATTGAAGAATTTATAAGTTCTGATGAACTTATGGGGCAATGCCAGCAATTTTCTGAAGTACTTTTAGCATGTTACAAGAATCAGGGAAAAGCGCTCTCATGCGGAAACGGTGGAAGTCACTGTGATGCTATGCACTTTGCCGAAGAGCTTACGGGGCAGTTCTGCAAAGAAAGGCGTCCTTTGGGGGCTTTGGCACTTGGAGACCCTTCTCATGTGACTTGTACATCTAATGACTTTGGCTTTGAGTATATATTTTCAAGGCAGGTTGAGGCCTTAGGAAGAAAAGAAGATGTCTTAGTGGCCCTTTCAACTAGTGGAAATTCAGCTAATGTGATTAAGGCTGTTGAGGCAGCTCAAAAAATTGGCATGAAGACGGTTGGCTTACTAGGTAAAACAGGCGGAAAGCTTAAGGATATGGTGGATGTTCCGATCGTGGTTCCTGCAAATGACTCTGGTCGAGTGCAAGAAATGCACATTAAAATCATTCACACAGTGATTGAAACAGTAGAGCGAGAGCTCTTTAAAGAAAATTATCTATAAGTACAGTTGATTGCCTATTCATTTAATGGCAAAGTTTTTTCTTAAATTAGCCTATGAAATCACTTCGTGGAGGAGTGGGTGAGTGGCTGAAACCAGCAGATTGCTAATCTGTCGTGCGAGTAACATCGTACCGGGGGTTCGAATCCCCCCTCCTCCGCCATTTTTTTAACATTAGAAAAGCCAATAAATACAGTAAGTTGGAGACTTTAAAGGTAAAGGGGCGCTGTATTGTTTACAACCAGGCTGCGCAAAAAGGCGTTTTAATAAAGATTTTAAAGAAGGCCTTTGCAGTATAGTGGGCTAAGGCGCCCCTCTAACCAGGATTTAATTTCTCCGGAAATAGGTTCATTCCAACGCCATTTTTGATATTTCTCAAAGAAGCCTATGCTGTCTAGGAGTTCCTTCACTCGAGAAGAGCTCTTGTGCTTTATTGCTCGTCTAATGATTGCGTAATCAGAGGGGAGCATAAATTGAACGGAGTGAAGCATTTGAATCATTTTTTGTTTCTCGGCATGAGGGAAATCATTTTTGCCTAGTTTGGCATAAATCATAGCGCCTCGAACCGCCCAGTCTATAGGGGCCGCAGTGGCTCTTCCCCAGTTTACAGTCAGTGGCCTTTCTGCCAGGGTAGATTCAATTCCTTTGTGTGGGTCTGAGACCTCTCGCCCTTCAGGGAGCCTGGAGCGGCTTTTAATCTGGTGAGTGTCGGCAACGAGTTGATCAATAGACCTTTCGTTTAAAGGGAAAAGAATTTTTTCAACATCATACAGGCCTCTGATGTGGGCGTCTTCTAGGGTGTCAAAAAATTTAAAATCTAGCTGCTCACCTTTATACTCTAAAATGATAACAAAGCCATATTCATAAGAAAAAACACGTCCGCTTGGCTTAAGGACCTCTTTGCCGACTCTAAGCTTTCTAACAATAGTTCCATATCTAGATAAAACTTGTTCGGCTTTTTCTTCGCTCCAGCCAGTTCCCACTACGGCAAAGTCATAGTCTCTAGGGTTAAAGGGTTTTCCTTGGTAAACATGAGAAACAAGGTCTCTGGCAAGGCCAAAACCAGCATATAGCTGACCTTTAAAGAGGCTATTGAATTTACTTATGTCAGGGTGCTGAGCAAAAGATGCTATTGGAAAGAAGATAAGAGCAAAGAGGAGGGATTTTAACAGGTTCATTGGGGCGGTTATAGTTTAAAAATACTGGCCTTGAGACCCTCAAAAAATGTTAGTGTAAAGTTTTATTAAGCCAAACAGAACCCTAAAAGATAGATCTGGTTAAGCACTTAAGTGCCTAAGAAATAGACGCATTTAAACATTTTACATTAAGGTTAATAGATGTCTAAGAGAAACTGAAGACTTTATGGGTCAGTACGGCCTTGAGTTTAAAGTTATAGAAACTCTAACAGAAGCAGAGGCTCATGAAGCTATCGAGCGTGTTCATGGATACGGCAGGTCATATGTTACCAAATGGTATGAGGATGATATTAGTGATTGCGCAACAGTGACACATGAAATTCTTCATAGCCTTGGTTTGGTTGATGAGTATTTTGAAGAGGGTTCGTGTAAAACGAAAGCCTTTGAGGCTCAAGAAGTGAGTCCTTATAGCATCATGGAAATGACTTCAGATTATTATGAAACCATTCATTTGATGCCTAGACATATGCTTGCAATATTAGAGCAGGCAATTCCATCTATATTAATAGTTTCTCATAAAAGTGATACTGAGAAGGATGTTGTTTTTCCAAATTGCATAACTGTAGTGGAAAAAAGTTTTTTAGGTATGACAAGGGAGAAAGAAGAGCCGCTAAGCTTAGGAGAGGATGAAAACTTTTTATTTTTTATGGAGTCTGGAGAATCAGAATATCAAAGGGCTTTTGAGTGGGAGTACGATTTTATAAGGCGCCCAGAGGTAGTGCTTCAAACTATCAAAGGGGAGAACCTTGTTGAAATGAAATGCCCAGGGCTACATGAAGCTCAAAGCCTTGCGGACGTTGGAAAGGCCTTGAGTTCTGATGAGGCGGTTGTAGAGCTTTTGCCGTTTAGTTTTGATGATCATGAAGCTTGCCCGTTACTATATTACTTAGGACGGGATCGTTTAGACGAACTCCCTAGTGAATAGAATACTCACTAAAGTTGTCAGTGGCATTAAGCCCTTCTAGTTCAATCAGCGCATTTTTAACAGCAACAGGTGCGTCTTCATAAGTGCAAAAAGATAAGAATCTTTTTAAGTCAGAAAGAGCTCCTGAAAAATCACCAAGTCTTTTTAGTAAAAGTCCCCTTCTTGCATACCACTTTATTTCGCGAGGATCGAAAGTGATCATGTAAGACTGAGCCTTTTTTAAAGAGTCATAGTTTTCATTCTTAATATATTCAGAGCAAACCTCTTCAAAGTAGTGCTTCACTAAATCTACAAAGTTAAACTGAACTGTTTTTTCAGAATTGAAAAGATCAAACTTTTGCGATGCCGGTAGAGTGTCTTTTCTGTTTGAGTTTATTTGAGTGATTTGCCCTTCAGGTGTTGTGAAAAAATAAAGCCCTGAAGAAAGAATAACCTTTGGAAAAGTTTTTTTCGTATTTAGCCAAACAAGACACATCAGTATGCCTCCGAGAAGCTCTGAGCAAATAGGTTTGTCATTTGAAAGTGCAGTTACAAAGTGCTTATCGTTTGATATGAATGTGGCTTTTGAAGCGGCCTCTATAAGGCGCAGCAGCTCAATTCCAGTAGAAAATTCTTCTTTGCTACAAACAGAAACAATAGCTTCAATTTCTTTTTCCCATGTTGGATTTATGCCTAACTCTTCAGATACAAAAGACTCTTTAAACAAGAATGCAGGATTCTCAGTAAGTTCATTAATGTTCATGTTCTCTATCCCCCCAGATGTAAGAACTATTTTCCCCTGCCTTATTGATACGACGTGTTCCCTGCATCTACAATTAGGGGTATAGTGGTTTTGAAAATAATTTAGGGGTAAGTGATGGATTCCGACACAAAAGTAGCAGTTTTAGAGCAGGAGTTAAGTAAAGTTAAGAAAGAGCTTTCAGAAAGGGAGCAGGATTTAAGTACATATAAGAATGAAATTGAGCGGCTAAATATGGCTGTTTCAAAGATTCTAATGGGATTAGATGGTGATTTAAGCCTAGTCCGTAGTATCTTTAAGTACCTTGTTCCAACACAGTTCCCTCATATTTCGGGCTTTCATTTTAGCACAAAGTTTTTATCTGGAATGAGGTTTAACGGAGATTATTTGGATGTTTTTGAACAAAAAGACAGATTTAAATTTAATCTGATTCTCTCTTCTTCAACAGGGCCTTCACTTACGGCTTTGCTGATTGCGTTTTTATTAAAACACGGCAGAGATTTAGGAGATGGGACAGCTCCTTCTCCAGTCTATTTCATAGATAAAGTTTTAGAAGAAATTGAGGCAAAGAAAGAAAACCCGAGTGAGATTCAAATTGCTTGCATGCTAATTGATAAAAAAACTTATGAGCTCACATACAAAGTTCACGGAACAGTTGCATGTTTTCTTCAAGATGGTGAAACGGGTGGAGTTGTAGACTTTAAGGAGCTTTCAACTGAAACTGTTATAAAACTCAAGCCTTATGACCGGATTGTGATTGCTTCTCCTGGTATGGTGTCAGCACCAGACTCTAAGGGAAATGCCTTTTCAACCACGCCAATTTTAAAGGCGATGTCATCAGTGCCTCTAACTCAATCAGTTCATGATCTAAGAAACGATATTTTCCACAAGCTAGACCAGCATTTAGGCGGTCGCAGGCCTATGCAAGATGTTTCACTTATTGTAGTCTCAGTGGAAAATAATATTATTAAATTAGTTTAAGAGGAGATTTGGCGTGGCTGTAGAAGTGTATGAAGGTGCTTTAGATAAAGGTTTAGAGGGAGTTGTTGCTTGTACAACGGCTGTATCATCAATTGTTGATGCTACTTTGTGCTATAGAGGGCACACAATTGAGTCACTTGCTGCAAACGCAAGCTTTGAAGAAATAATTTGGCTTTTATGGAACAATGAGCAGCCAACGGCTGAGCAGTCTACGTCTTTAATGAATGAACTTTCAGAAAATGCTCAGTTAAGTGAGCAAACTCTTTCATTTCTCCATACTCTTCCAGTTAAAGATGTGCACCCAATGGCGTGGCTTAGATCTGCGGTTTCAGCATTAAGCCTTTGGGATGCTCAATCTCAAGATTTATCAGAAGAGAATCAAAGAAGAGTTGGTGTTCGCTTAATGGCTAAAATGCCAACATTGGTTTCATTCTTTCATAGAAAAAGAGAGGGGAAAGACTTTGTTCAGCCTCAAAAAGGCAAAACAATGGCTTGGAACTTCTTGTATATGATGGGTGGTGAAGAGCCTGCTGCTGAAGCTGTTAAGGTGATGGATATGTGTTTAACACTACATGCAGACCATGAGCTAAACTGCTCAGCTTTTTCAACAAGAGTTACGGCGTCTTCTTTAAGTGACATTTACTCTGCAATCACTTCAGGTATAGGTGCTTTAAAAGGCCCTTTACATGGTGGGGCTAACGAGCAAGTTATGCGTATGCTTTTTGAAATTAACGATGCTGAGAAAGCTCCTGCTTGGGTTGAAAATGCTTTAGCAAACAAAGTTAAGATCATGGGGTTTGGGCACAGGGTTTATAAAAATGGTGACCCAAGAGCGAAAATCTTAAAGAGTATGAGTAAGAGCCTTTCTGAAAGCACGGGAAATTCAAAGTGGTATCAAATCTCTGATATTATTGAAAACGCTGTGGTTTCACAAAAAGGCCTTTTGCCAAACGTAGATTTTTATTCTGCTACTGTTTATTACTCAATGGGAATTCCTATGGATTTATTCACTCCAATTTTTGCAGTGTCACGTACTTCTGGTTGGTTGGCGCACGCTTTTGAGCAGTATTCTAATAATAGAATCTACCGCCCAAGAGGAAAATGGGTCGGAAAAGAAAACCAAAAGTGGTCGTAGTTTTCTTAGTCTTCAATATTTAATTGATTAACAGTACATGAGGCATTTGTTGAAAGTGCCTTTGATTCATTTACAAGAGATTCAATCTCTTCAAAAGATAGGTTGTCTATTACAAAAACTCTTTTGTTTTCATTAAGAAGCCTTTGTGGGTCATCTAAAAGACAGTCCTCTTCAGAGCTTGCGATTAAATAAATAGGAGAAACCTCTCCGATTTTATAGTGGATAAACTTTCCATCAATAGGATTGCAAACTTCAGGATTTGATAAGAGTGCAGGATGTGTCACCTTTGCAACCTCAGTGATTTGCATAAGTTCTTCCATTGGATTTGGTGTTTGAAGAGAGCAAGTGATTATGTCATTTCCGCTTTGTGCAAGATAGACGTTGTTGTCCTTTTTTTGCACCTTATATTCTGAGACTGTGTTTGTGTCAGTCTTTGCCAAGTAATCAAAGCTTAGGCCATCTTTGTATTTAGTGTCTCCAGGTTTAATGCTACTTAAAAGTCTGTCTTCTACTAAATCTCCATCACTAAAACGAGAACCGCTACAGTTTTGAAATCCTAAAACGAGAATAAGACCCATAGCAAGAAGTGAAATAGTATTAGAGTAACTTTTCATAAAACCTAACCTTTAGTTTTGAAACCAGGCCTAAGGCCTTATGGCCTAAAGTCTGTTTCAGTTATATACATTGTCGGTAGGCTTTAATAGAAACTCAAATGTTGCAGTACTGTTGCAAAATGAGACGTTTGTTAACACATCTCTAAAAACTCAGCAGAGGCTTTTTGAATACCCTCAAAAACCTCATGAGGCTTTGCATTGTACATGTATGCTGGTGTTGAGATGATTTTAGATTCACGGTCACTTACAAAGTCAGTTACGGAGCACTTAACATGCTCAGCTCCAGTTTTTTCTATCTCAGCAATGGTTTCAGGGTCGTTACCAATTGTAAGAGTGGGCTCTGTTTCATCACTTAGTATTTTGGCAACAATAGCGGGGCTGATACAGATTGCTAAAATAGGCTTTGAGTTTGAGAAAAAGTTTAAAACAACATCTTTAAACTTTCTGTTTACAGAGCATTTGTGCCCATCCATAGCCCATGTTGAAAGATTTTTTGCTACACCGTAGCCTCCAGGAAGAGCTAGGCCATCATACCTTGAAGGGTTGAGTTCATTTAAGTCTCTAATGTTTCCCCTTGTGATTCTTGCAGACTCCTCCATGCAGTTTCTTGGGGCTGGTTCTAAAAGGCCTCCATCAAAATGCGGAGTAGGTCTTGCGCTCTGGTTTGGGGCGTAAACGTCATAAGAAATATCATTGCGACTGAACTCGATGAAGAGAGAGGTGGCTTCAGTAACTTCGGAGCCATCAAGGTATCCACAACCAGACAATATCACAGCAATTTTTTTCATATAGTGAGCCTTTATAAATAGGATTGATTTAATTTAAGATAACGCGTGCAAGAGTGATTTGTCTAACAAAAGTGTTAGGGTTTCTTGATGTCGGAGAATCAAGAGCTGAAAAAACAGACTAAGTATGTAGTTGATAAGTTAAAAAAACTTTATCCGGATGCTTATTGTGAGCTTGTGTACTCGACTCCGGCAGAACTTTTGGTGGCTACAGTCTTAAGTGCTCAATGCACAGATGTGATGGTGAATAGAGTAACAAAAGGCTTTTTTAAAAAATACAAACTTCCAGAAGAAGTGGCCAAGCTTAGTCAGCCAGAGATTGAGGCTGAAATTAAATCAATAGGCCTTTTTCGAAGCAAAGCAAAAAATGTAGGGGCTTTGTGTAGAAAGCTTATGAGTGAGTATGATGGCGAGGTTCCTGATAAACTTGAGCAGTTGATAGAGTTTCCAGGCGTTGGTAGGAAAACGGCCAACGTTGTTTTAGGTGAAATTTTTAATAAGCCAGAAGGGGTAGTGGTAGACACTCATGTTAAAAGGCTTTCTAAGAGGCTTGGGCTTACAGAAAGTGAAAACCCGGTGGTTGTGGAAAGAGAGTTGATGCAAATTTTACCTAAAAAGCACTGGGTTCAGTTTGCGCACTGGATGATTTTTCATGGACGGAAGGTCTGTAGAGCTGTTAATCCCCATTGTGGAGATTGTGCCTTTAAGAGAAAGTGTTATTATTATAATTCATTGAGGTAGACAGTAATGAAATTATTAAAAGATCAGATTGAGAGCTTGCGGTATATAAATCATTTATGGCCGGTGTTGATTCTAAGGCTTTATATAAGCTTTTTCTTTTTTTCGCGTTATTCAGAAAAACTAGGTATGGATTTTTTGGGCAAACCAAAGTTGTCAGCCCGGATTGATGAATTTTTGTACTCAACAGGGCCGCCAGCATGGATCCAGGTGTTTTTTGTGGACTATGTACAAGAGAGCTGGGCTGTTTGGGCGGGACTTTTTACTAATCTAGAGTGGTCTTTTGGAGTCTTGTTCTTGATAGGGTTTTTAAATCGACCGGGAGCTATTATAGCAATGCTTTATTTATATATGATGTCTTTTATTTCAAGCCCGGCAGAGCAGATGCAGCTTTTACCCATTACAATGATACTTGTTGCTTTAATGGTGTTTGGATCTGGCCGTGTGGGCGGCGTTGATTACTTCTTTTATAAAAGAAAAAGAGGCTTGCTCTGGTAGGCTTAAGCCCTTTTTGAAAAAGGGCAGCCTTTCTTAGAAGTTTGAACCTCTTTGTTCTTCTGCTTTGCGTACCAAAGCATGATTTTTTTTGCCAAATTTGTTGGAGAGCCTTCTTTTAACATAGTTGTAAGTTCTGTATTTTTTAAAACCTCTTTTGGTATTTTTAAATCTTTATCAGCAAGAGTGCAGACGCTTGTTGCTAGTGGAATTTCATCTAGCGTTCGCGGCCTAATGAGAAGAAGAAGGTTGTTTAGCATAATTAAAGAGGTTGCTCGTACTTTTGGGTGAAGAGCTTTGTTCATCACCTCTTCTTGCCCTTCAGCAATCAGGTCATCAATGACATTTGTAAGAACGCCCATAGACTCTAAGTCTTGAACAAGCTCAGGGCTTAATTTTACTACAAGATTGTCACTGTCGGGGCGGGACAGAATCATTTTAAGTGATTTTTTTAATGGAAAAACAGCCTTGTTTCCATCTTGAGGATATTTAAAGCGTCGGCTTTCTCTAAGAGCGTTACTCACAAGTGGTTTTAGGTCGGGATAGTCTTTGAAGATCAGCGTTGTATAGTTGTAGCTTACGGCCAAAGTCGAGGTTGTGTATAAAAGTGAAACAAATATTATTGGAAACTGTCTAATTATTTTTCTCATAGTCTTTATTTTCCTAAAGATGGCACCAATGAGTCAAGTAAGTGGACAGATAAAAAAAAAGAAGCGAAAATTTAGTTTCATTATTTTAGAAAATTTAATCATTAACGGGAGAGATTATAATGAAGAAATCTATATTTAAAGCTGTACTTGCTGTATCAGTTCTGGGGCTGTTTGGGTGTTCAAAGATTGTTGAAGACACAATCAAAAAGAATCCAGACATTGTTATTAATGCAATGAAGGAAAATCCTGCAAAGTTTATGGAGGCTTTAAATGAGGCTGCCAGAGCCGCTCAAGATCAAAAGCGTGCTAACGCAGATAAAGATGCTCAAAAAGAAATGGAAGATCAGTTTGCAAATCCTGCAAAGCCTGAGATAGATCAAAAAAGAGCTTTAGTTGGTCCAACGTCAGCTCCGATCACAATTGTTGAATACTCTGATTTTCAGTGTGGTTACTGTGGAAAAGGCTTTAACACTCTTAAGCAACTTATGGAAAAAGAGTATAAGGGTAAGATCAGATTCATGTATAAGCATTTACCTGTAACAGGTGCTCCAATGTCTCTTCCTGCTGCAGAAGTATTTGAAGCGATTGCTATGATGGATAAGGAAAAAGCTTATGCATTTCATGATAAAATCTTTGAAGATCAGGGGGCTTTAAGAAATGGCGGGCCGACGTACCTTAAGAAAATCGTAAAAGACATTATGGGTGGTGACGCTGCAAAGGTTTTTGCTAATACGAAGAACGATGAAGTCCAGGCAAGACTTGCTGCAGATAGAAAAGAAGCTCAAAAATACCAAATCAACGGAACTCCTGCTTTTGTTGTTAACGGCGTTTTCTTAAAAGGTGCATATCCTGTTGAAAAATTCAAAGAGGTTATCGATAGACACCTAAGCGCTAAAAAATAATTTTTAGTTAAAGCTTAATATTGACTGAGTCCGTCCATTTTAGACGGACTTTTTTGTTGGTCATGTCAGCTGAAAAAGCAGAAATCTTAACGTGTTCTTTTTTTGCTTTTCTTAAAGTGTCTGCATAAACAGGATCTATGTCTGCAGCAGGAGTAAAGTTTTTAATGTTTTCGCGCTGAAGAACAAAAAGAATTTCAGTTGAGTGTCGTCCTTTTTGTAAATCAATGAGTTCGTTTAAATGCTTCGTGCCCCTTTCAGTTACCCCGTCTGGGAAACTTGCAAGTGTGTCTTCAGCCATGCTTACATTCTTTACTTCTATAAAATGAAGCTTCAAGTTTTCATCATCTAAGTAATCTGGATACTTTAGTTTCTTGGGCGTTTTGTTCTTATCTCCTGTCCAAGTCCACAACACAAAATCAATTCTAGTTTTATCATTAATTTTAACTTCAGGTTGAACATGGTCAAACTTTTGATCTAAACCTTCAAGTAATGCTTCATGTACAATGGTGTTTGGGGTTCTTGTGTTCACTCCGGCAAGCCCAGTTGGAGTGCTGACAAACTCTAAGGTGTATTTAAGTTTTCTTTTTGGATCATCTGAAGTTGAAAAGTAGCAATCTGTTTTTTCTAATGGAATGGTTTTCATGCTTCCAGTGTTTGGAACATGTGCTGTGATGACTTCACCTTTAAACTCAATGTCTGCAAAAAATCTTTTATAGCGTTTTAGTAGCGTGCCTTTTTGAAGTGTATTCTTAAAATCCATAATTATTTTTTAATCTAAAAAAATAATTAATCTAGTCTTGCTGAGTTGTGAATAAAGAGGATACCTTCTTAGGTATGAATATGGCTTATGGTGTGATTTTTTTGTTGGTTCTTTCCTCTTGCTCACTTCTTCCAAAAGGGGGCGGGAGGGCGCCGGACTGTACAGATTATAAAAGTCTACATCCTAAGAACGAGGCTCTTTGTCTGGTTAAAAATACAATTACTAAAAAGAGCAATACGAGCATAAGGAGTATTGTTAAAAAGTATGAGTCAATGGGGCTTCAAACTTCTGATGAATACACGGTTTTATTTGTTGGTGGTGGAGGAAAGGGTGAGCAAATTAAATGGACTTACCTTGTTGGTGTTAATTACTACGATTTAAAGACATTTCGCTCAATTTTGGTGGTGGTGAACACGTTTGCCTCAGGGCCGCCTCGGATAAAAGAGGTTGTTCAAGGAAAGAGCATTGAGGCTTGGATTAAGTAAAAATGAGCTCAAGAGGAGGCCTTTAAAGCCCCTGTTTCTGAACTTGAAGCGTGAGGGCGACCAATTACCCCATAAGTTACTGTAATAGCTGGTCTTTTTATAAAAAACTTCTTACAGGGGCATTTTGACTTATAATCTTGAAAAGCTTAGATATATCACATGGATAAACCAGTAGAAGACTCTCAAAATGTGAAGCCTGTACGTGCTAAACTGCCGTCGGGAAAATCTGATTTGCGTAAACCAAATTGGATCAAGATGCGTCCTCCTTCAGGAGAAAAGTATTTAAATCTAAAAGCAATGTTTAAAGAGTTAAATCTTGCAACGGTTTGCCAAGAGGCGCAGTGCCCAAATGTAAGTGAATGTTGGGCTGGTGGAACCGCAACAATAATGATTATGGGGGACACTTGTACAAGGGGTTGTAGGTTTTGTGATGTGAAAACCGCAAAAGCTCCAACGGCGCTAGACGCTGATGAACCAAGAAAAGTGAGCTATGCAGTTTCACAAATGGGCTTAGATTATTTAGTGATCACATCAGTAGACCGCGATGATGTTGAAGACCAGGGTGCAGCACATTTTGCTGAAACGATCTCACTTTTAAGGTTCATGGATAAGAATTTAACAGTGGAAGTCTTAACTCCTGATTTTGGTGCAGATAAAAGTTTAATTAAAAAACTTGTAGACGCGAAACCACATGTTTTTGCACATAATATTGAAACAGTTGAAGACTTATCTCCCATGGTAAGAGACCCAAGAGCAGACTATAGACAGTCGTTAAGAGTTTTAAAGACAGTTAAGGACTTAGATCCTCAAATGTTCACAAAGTCATCAATCATGCTAGGGCTTGGTGAAACTGACGAGCAGGTGATGCAGGCTTTAAAAGATTTAAGAGCTGTTGATTGTGATGTTGTAACTTTTGGGCAGTACTTGCAGCCAAGAAAGAGGCATTTGCAAGTTCATGAATTTGTGACTCCTGAAAAGTTTGAATACTGGCAGAAAGTGTCAGAAGATATGGGTTTTCTATATGTTGCAAGTGGTCCTTTGGTGAGAAGTTCGTACAAGGCTGGCGAATTTTTTATGAAAGGCATGATTAAGAAAAGAGAGATGGAAAACGCAGAATTAACTAGAAAAAAAGAATTAAGATAAAAAGATTTAAATTTTAAAAAGGAGAAAAGGGAAATGGCTACAAAGCTTGCTTTACCAGATATTGGAGAGGGTGTAACTGAAGGGGAAATGGTTACATGGTTAGTTAAAGAGGGTGATACAGTTGAGGCTGATCAGCCTGTTGCTGAAGTCATGACAGATAAAGCAACTGTGGAGGTTCCGGCTCCAGATGCGGGGACAATTACAAAACTGATCGCTAAAGAGGGTGATGTTATTGTTGTAGGTGGAACTCTTTTAGAAATGAAACTTGGAGCGGGTGCGGCAACAGCAGCTCCGGCACCAAAAGAAGAAGCGGCTCCAGCTGCACCACAGGCTTCAGTGGTGAGCCCGTCTCCATCAGGCGGGGTTATGATCACTCCACCTGTTGCAAATTCATCAGTACTTGCATCTCCATCAACAAGAAGATTTGCAAGAGAAGAGAGTGTTGATATTAATCAAATTTCAGGAACAGGTCTTGCTGGTCGTGTAACAAGAGACGATGTGTCTGGTGCTATGGGTGGAGCAAGATCGAATTCAGCTCCTGCTGCAGCTCCAAGTCCTGCAACAGTAAGCTTTCCAGTGAGAGACTTTGCAACAAAAGCTGATGAAAGAGTTCCACTTAAAGGAATTAGAAAGAAGATCGCTGAAAACCTTCAGATGGCTAAGAGAATTATTCCTCATTTTACAATCATGGATGAAGCTGATGTTACTCAACTTGTAAAACTTAGAACACAGGCTAAAAAAGCAGGTGAGAAATATGGAGTAAAAGTTACTTACTTACCATTTGTGGTTAAGGCGTTAGTAGCTACTTTACATGAGTACCCAATGTTTAATGCTTCAATTGATGATGAAGCTGGAGAAATTGTTTATAAGAAAAATTTCAACATCGGTTTTGCAGCAGACACTCCAAACGGATTAATGGTTCCAGTAATTAAGAATGCAGACCAAAAATCTATTTTAGAGTTAAGTGCTGAGATTACAGATCTTTCAACAAGAGCCAGAGCTGGAAAGCTTAACCTTGATGAAATGAGAGGTGCTACAATCACAATTACAAACATCGGTTCTGTAGGTGGTACTTACGCGACTCCAATCATCAACCACCCAGAAGTGGCGATTATTGGAATGTATAAGATGACTAAAAAACCTGTATTTGTTGATGAAGGAAAATTTAAAACAGCAAGTGTTATGAACTACACTGTTACTGCGGATCATAGATTAATTGATGGAGCAGTTGCTGCAAACTTTTTAAAGAGCTTGTTTGAAAAACTAGAGAACCCTGCGGCTCTTATGATAGGGATGATTTAATATGAGTTATGACGTTTGTGTAATTGGTGCTGGACCTGGTGGATACGTTGCTGCGATTAGAGCAGGGCAACTTGGTTTAAAGACGTGCATTATTGAAAGAGAGTACCTTGGTGGTGTTTGTTTAAACGTTGGGTGTATTCCATCTAAAGCAATGATTTCTGCAGCAAAGTTTTTTGATAAAACTCAAAATGCTGCAGCTCCAATGGGTATTAACATTGGTTCTGTAAGTGTTGATATGCCGAAACTTAAAAGCTGGAAAGAGTCAGTTAGTGACAAGATGGCTAGTGGTGTTGGTCAACTTTTAAAAGGTAATAAAGTTGAAATCATTAGAGGTGAAGCCTCTTTTGTGGATGCGCAGACTTTAAAAGTTGGTGATGAAACAATCACGGCTAAAAACTTTATTGTTGCTACAGGAAGCCGTCCTGTAGAGCTTCCAGCTTTTCAGTATGATGAAGACCTTGTGATGAGTTCAACGGGAGCTCTAGATCTTGAAAAACTTCCAAAGAAACTTGTTGTGATCGGTGGTGGTTATATTGGTTTAGAGATTAGTTTTTATCTTAAAAAGCTTGGAACAGAAGTTGTTGTTCTTGAAGCGGGTGATAAATTGATTTCAGGAATGTGTGACGGTGATGTTCATAAAGTTTTAGAAAGATCTGTTAAGAAAACAGGTGTTGAAGTTCACTACAATGCATTTGCTCAAGGTTGGAAGAAATCAGGAAAAGGCGTTGTTGTTACTGCTGAAGTTAAAGGTGAAACTAAGGAGTTTAAAGCTGATAAAGTTTTAGTGACTGTTGGAAGAAAGCCTAATTCAGATCAAATGAATTTAAGTGGCCTTGGTCTAAACATGAATGAGCGTGGATTTATTCAAGTTGATGCACAGATGAGAACGAATGTTCCAGGAATTTGGTCAATTGGTGATATTGCTGGAGAGCCGATGCTTGCACATAAAGCGAGTCATGAGGGTGTTTTAGTTGCTGAAGTGATCTCTGGTCAAAACAGAGTCTATGACGCTAAAACAGTACCTGCTGTTATTTTTACAAGCCCTGAAATTGCATCTGTTGGAATCACAGAAGAAGAAGCAAAGTCTCAAGGTAAAGATTATATTACTGGAAAGTTTCCTTTTGGGGCTAATGGTAAAGCGGTTTCTTTACAAGAAACAGATGGTTTTGTGAAAATGGTTGCTGATGCTAAAACTCATGCTCTTTTGGGTGTTCATATCATTGGGCCAGAGGCGAGTAACTTGATTAGTGAAGCTGCTCTTGCAATGGAGATGGGTGCAACACTTGAAGACTTAGCGCTTACAATTCATCCTCATCCAACATTAGGTGAGACGATGATGGAGTGTGCTGAAGTTGCTTTAGGTCACGGTATCCATGTGATGCCTCCAAGACCAAGAAAGCGTCCAGAAGCTAACGCGTAAGCTATGTTAAAAAGTTTTAAAACAATAGATTTAGGCCTCATCGATTACGATGAGGCTTTTTTGTATCAAGAAGACCTTGTTAAAAAAAGACAAGAGGGCTTAATAGAGGATACGGTTGTTTTTTGTAGGCACCCTTCTGTGGTGACTCTTGGTAGGTCTTCAACAAAAGAAGATTTACAAAATTGGAAAGGTTCAGTTTGTGAAGTTAACAGAGGTGGTAGGGCTACATATCATGGACCAGGGCAAATAGTGGTTTATCCAATTATAAGCTTAAAGAACAATGACAATTCAAACTTAAGGTCACAAGATGTTCGCCAGTATCTAGAGGCATTAGAGAGTGTAATTGTAAAATCTCTAAATTCCTTTGGGTTAGACGCTAAAGTTGAAAGTGGTGTTCCACTTGAACCTGGCCAGTTAAATAGAGGCATTTGGGTTTCAGGTAAAAAAATTGCTTCACTTGGGATAGCCGTTAAAAAATGGGTGACTATGCACGGGGTCGCTTTAAATATTAAAGAAGATAAAGATGCTTTTACGGGTATTTTAGCCTGTGGCTTTAACACTGACACATACACCTCTTTAGAAGAGATTGGTGTTGAAACTACTTATGGTAAATGCTTAGAGGTGATAAAAGAAAGCTTAAAGGCTGATCTTTCCTAGCCAAAATCCTTGTTCAGGGTTTTCTTCAGCGTACGCATTTGCAATAGATTTTAAAGGACTTGGATAAATACTTAATAATGAGTCCGGTGAATCGTTGGATTTTAAAAGTAGAAGTTCTGAATCACTACTTAGATTGGTTTGTTGTATTTTAAGATTAACGCTTGATTCTGTACCAAGTATTGAAGAAGGAATGTATGGGGCGGCCTCCTTGTTCTTAGGAAGAAAAGAGTAGTCAGAGCAAATAGGAAGAGTTCTTTTATCTCTATGAAGGAGAATTAAAGGCCACCCTATTTGAGAAAAGTAAATGGTGTCCTCAACTCTTAAAGCGCAAAAAAGATCGCACCCAAGATTGATACTGCTTTTATTGTAATTTGAATACATATAGTCATTTAGGAATTGTAAGCAGGTGTAGAGAAGGTTTTCTTGCCCATTAAAACATGTAAGCTTTGGATAAGGAGATGTGGCATCTAAGTCCGAAGATTGATTTTCAAATTCATTTAAGAACTCAGCAAGGCAGTTTTCAAGATCAGCACTGTTTCCATAAGGAGTTGCTGCGACAATTAAATTCTCAGACTGACTTTTAAAAACAAGTGGAGGAGTGAACACGAAGCTTCCTCGGTACCCAAAGGATTCAAATTTCATACTTAAACCCCTTCTTCATAATACTTAAGTTTAAGCTTAGCTTTTTGATAGTAGTCAGACCCTTTAATTCCTTGGTTTAAGATCTTCTTCCATAGAACCTTAGATTCATCAATTTGCCCAAAGTCTTCTTGAATCACGCTTTCTTGATAATATTTACGAAGAATAGTCTTTAGGTTCTTTGATGCAGTAGCTTTAGTTTTAAGTAACTCTGGATGGTCACGGTTCACTTCAAGCCCTTTATTGGCGGCAAGAACCGAGTTTTTATAATCATCATTTTCAAGATGCTTTTTAGATTCAGTCAAAGCGGCTGATAGGATTCCGTCAATCCTGCGATTGATGGAGGCTATATTCCTCGAGGCCTTCTTCTTTAGTTTTCCTGGATCAGGGTACCTGCTTTTAATATGCTTATCATAGGCTTTAAGAGCTCTTTTCCAATCGCCATAACGGTCATAGTTTTCAGCTTTTTTGTAGAGGGCTCTTCCTGAGGCCACACTCTTTCGATACTTTTCAGCATTGGCCTCTTCTTGCTCTCGTCTTAGATCTGTAGCTTCGGCAATATCAAGTAGCTCAGCCACCTTCTCATTAGAGGGGTCTAGACTGAAAGCGGGTTCAACACAAGGCTTTAAGACAGAAGATCCTTCACTCGCCTTTGGAGCGCAGAGGTCTACAATTTCTTGAATTTTACGTTCTATGGCAAGTTTCTGCTCTTCTTGTGCTTCAAGATCAAGCTTTCTTTGCAGGCGGTCTTTTTCAATTTCACATTGATTCTTTAACTCAAGCGCCCCATTAGTTTCTTCAGTCTGAACATCATACTTCATAAATTCATCAATCTCAAAAATACATCGCTCAAACTGAGACTCGTTATAAAAACGTAGTCCAAGGTTGAACTTATCAACAGCGGCGTTAACGCGCTCTTTTGCAAGTCTTTTCTCTTCTTGTATTGATGCAAGCTCAGCGCTGTCTATTTCACTTGAGTTGTCTTGAAAAAAGTAAAGGCCTCCAGCAATAAGAATTAGCCCTAAAAGAGCCGGTCTTAAATAGTTCTTCTTCTTTGGAGTTTGCGCAACCATTGAAGGGCGGTCTTTTTCAGGGAGCTTTAAGAATTCATCGTTAATAGAAAGAGCACTTTCGCGTAAACTATCAATCTCATTTAAATTCTTAAGAACATCGTCACGTCCAAACTGTTCAATAAGGGCAACATCTTTTACTTTTTCACCAAAAGAGTGGTCCTTGATTTCAAAAATAAATCTAAAATCAGAAACCTCAATATAATCCCCGGACTTTAACTCAATCTCCTGGTTAACGGGTAGCTGTTGTTTGTTTAAAAAAGTACCATTTGAGGAGCCTAAGTCTTTTACGAAAAATTTTGATCTAATGTTTAAAACGGTAAAGTGCTTGCGACTGGTTTTTTTAGATTTGATAGTATAATGACAATCTTGGTCTCTACCAAAATCCCAAGAGCTTCCCTCAAGAGCCAGCTCTTGTAAAAGACGTTCACCTTTGAACACTTTGACGGAGTATTCTAAAGGGGCTGCTATCGCTGTCTTTGTTTTCTCATCTTCATCAAAGCCAACAGGGCTTAGACTCGTTTCTTCTTCAGTTACGGCAAGGGCTTGTTCTTCATAAGCATCTCTAGCAGGAGCCTCAGCAGTGTGCTCTTCTTCGATAGAGGCAGTGTGTGTTTCAAAGGCCTCTTTTTCAGGAAGCTCAAAAGTGAAGTCGTAGGGCGGTACGCTTATGGTGTGTACTCCGCTATCAAATGAAATATCCGTTATATTTGTTCCACGGTGTATTAGTTTCCCAGTTTTGGAAACAGTTTCTATGACGACCGATAAGTCCTCTTGAATAATAATTTTAAAATGCGATCTTGAAATACCTGGATGGCCAGATAAGATAATATCACAATAGCTCCCTCTTCCTACGGTGATCTCTTTTGCTTGTGTAAAAGAGTCTTCAAAGAAAACATCAGAATCTTCAAAAACTTTAAGATTAATCATTAGTATTTACTCCTTTTTAAGAGTTTACACTTTTCTAGAAGTTGTTTGGCCTCAATGTAACGGGTGTCAGTTTTGTCATTAATCTGTGACATTACGTTTCTAAAAGAAGAAATGCAGAAATCATTTTTTCCATTTTCAAGATTTGTCACCCCTTGGCTCATGTTAAATGCAATAAGTTCTTCAAGTCTATTGGTTGAAAGCTCACTGTAGCGCCGTGCTAATTGATGAGATGGATAAATTGACAAGCAGGTGTCAAAAGAAGAAAGGGCCTGTGCATAAAGACCTTTTTGGAAGTCACGCATGCCTTTAATATAAAAAGAATGAGCAGATTTATACTCTTTTGTGTTCTTTCCTGATTTTTCAATATTCTCAATCAGCTCAGTGGATTCAGTTTTATTTTTTTCAACACGTTCTAAGATTTTTTCAGTGGTCGCTATTTCACGAAGAGCTTTTTTCTCTTGCTGCATAGGGTCTGATGTAAATATATAAAGTCCTGCAGCGATTAAAATAGCTGTCGCGGCATAGAAAATATTTTTATTACTTGCAGAAGTCTTTGCTTGCGGAGTTTTTCTTGCTGACTGTGAAGCTGAGCGCTCATTAGCGGCAACACTTTGATCTTTTGAAATAGAGATAAATTTAAAAGACTGGTTGCCTATGGTGAAGATATAGTTGTTTCTAAGTTCTGATTGCGAAACAGTCTCATTATTAATTTTTATAGAATTTTTAGAAGATAGGTTTTGTACATAGTACTGCCCCTTATTTAAAATTAGTCTAGCATGTCTGCGACTAAGTTTAGAATCGTCAGGAATAGAAATGTGGTTTGTTGGGTCTCTTCCTATGAAAATTTCATCAGAACTGAGTCTAAAAACAGTCCCCTTAAGCTTTCCAGTGATAGCTTTTAGATAAAATTCGTTTGAGGTTTGAAGCGCTAAACTTGACATTATTCAGGCTCCACAGGAAAGAATGAACAAACAAAATAGGCGATATCGCTGGTTCCATAAATGGGATGCATGCGCACCTCATATGGAATTCCAGTAAACTCAAATGAATTGGTGTTTATTTGATCTGGAGAAACTCTTGATCGCTCCACTAAATCAATAAGATTTTGTTGAAGTGCTTGATCTGTTAGTTCAGCAAGCCTAAGTCCCTTGATGTCATATAAGTTTGTAAGTTCTTCAAAGAGAGGGTTGTAGTCAAGAATACTCTGATCCTCTCCAGAAATAATAATAGAGGCGTAGCCAAGCATTTCTACTAAGTTTTGAACTTCAAGGGAGCGGTCAGCTTCAACAGCCATTGATTGTGAGTCTCCTCCAGAATCTCCGGACCTATTTAAAAGACTTGAGGAAATAACGTAGAGTTCTTTTAAAGGACTAAACAGAATTGGAGTGTTTATTTCTTCATGGGCGCCACTATGAAGAGCTTTCTTTAAGTCTTTTAGAAGACTTGAGAAAGGGTATTCCACTATTTTAAATAAGAAATAGAAAACCACTAATCCAAAGAGTAGAGATAGGAATAGAGTTTGTACAAAAAGGCTTAAGGTCTTTTCGTTTCCAAGAGATAGAACTTTGGCATCATAAATAACAACAGTATAAAACTTTGTAAGTTCAGCGCTATCTCTGGATGAGTAAAATTTAATAGGGTGCATAGCTATTATAGTGCTTTTATTAGCTTTAAAAACATGAAAAGGTCGTTCTGTGATTTTTCTAGCTTGATGCACAGAAGGATTCTTTGGAAATTGCCCTGAAAATATAGAGGGGCTTACAATCTCACCATTGCTTTGTCTGATAATATAAGCCTTTTTTACACCGGGCTCTTTATATGCAAATTCAACAGAGGCTCCAGAGAGACTTCCGCTTTGTAAAGGTTTTCTGTTATTGATGGCTAAGCTTTTTGCTAAAGAGCTTGCTCTTCTTTTGCTTTCAAGTTCAACAGTATCTTGAATTATGCTCATAAGAGGTATTGTTGAAAGTAGAGCTGTTGCTAGTATGCATGAAAAAAGAAGAAGTCCTATGATCCACTTAAAATCGATCTTTTCACTCATTAAGTGTAGAGGTGGCATTGCTGCCTTATCTAAATACTTATCAGCTTTGTGTAGAAGTTTTTCTACAGGGGAGCCGTAACTTAATTCAAGATCATCGCTGCTCGCTTCACCTGGAGCTGCGCCGCCTCCTAAAAGAGGCATTTGATCATTTTCAACGACCTCTAAGATTGTGTCGTATAGGGAGATTTTGTCCCCTTTTTTAATAAGGGTCACTTCTACTTTGATGCCATTAACAAAAGATCCGTTTGTAGAGTTTAAGTCTGTAAAAAGAATTCTATCGCGATCAAGAATTATTTTTGCATGCTTTTTTGAAATATTCTTATTTGGAATCGCCACTTCGCACTGAGGAGACCTTCCTATGAAGACTTCGTTTGCTGCGAGCGGATATGTTTGTCCAGCGTTTCCCCCTGAGAGAACTTTAAGTGCGTACATCTAAAAGATCTCCTTTGGAAACTTTATTGGAAATTTTATTACTACTAAATTCAATGCAGTATTTGCTTTGAAACCTAAAAGGCGACGTAAATCTCCAGGGTTTTAGGTTTTCAATAACATCAGTTACAACCATGTTCTTATCTAAGAAAACCACATCAATTGGGAACCTCATAAAGCAGGTGTGAATAGACGGGTGCCCTTTAAAAAGCATAGCTTTCTCATTTGAAAAAGAAGCTTTACCCATTAGCCCCATCAAGCGCGTATAAAAAGAATCTGCAATTAAGAGATCATCAGCTACTAGTGCGTTGGTGGTAGAGTTATAAAGGTTAGGATTACTCATTAGTTAGTTTTGCCCCATAAAGCCTAATACAACAGGACCTAAAACGGTTAAAAATACTGCAGGCACAATAAAGAGCACCATTGGAATCATCATAGACTGTGATGCTTTTGCGCCGGCTTTTTCAGCTCGAACAAAACGCTCAAGTCTCATTTCCTCTGCCTGATCTTTTAAAACCTTATGAATAGGAACACCGGCAGAATCAGCATCAATTACAACAGCAACTAAACTCATGATTTCACTTAGATCAATTCGATCTGAAAAATTTCTTAAAGCATCCGCTCGTGAGCTACCAACACGGATCTCAGCAAGTAATTCTTTCATCTCATCAGCAAGAACGCTATCGGGAGCTTTTTCTACAATTCTTTGTATGGCTCCGATAAAATCCATCCCTGCCTCGGTCGTTAAAGCTAAGAGATCGATGAAAAATGGTAGATCAGTTTGTATTGAAAGGTTTCTTTTCTTCTTTTGATCACTGGCGTAAAGATTTGGGAAGGCAAAGCCTAGAACCCCAAGGCCAAGGAGGCCTACAGGAGGAATCCCTAGGTCAAGAGCGAAGTTGAAGAAGAACAAGAAGAAGGGGAACATTGCGCCCCATAAGATTTGCATACCAATGAATTCATCAACGTTAAGCTCTCTTGAAATCCCTGATTTTTTAAGGTTGTCTTCGATCTTTTTTCTATAGCTTTCAGATTTAATTTTTTGTGCATGCACAAGTGTAAAATTATGAATAAGTGGTCTTGAGATATTAATTACGGGGGACTTTGACTCTGCAGGCTCATCTCCTGTAGCCCATGCTAAAGATGAAGAATCTGAGTTGTCTCCAAGGATAACTCTTGATATTAAATATACAGCATAGCTTCCGGAGGCAATTCCCAGGATGAGCAGTATAAAATCTAAATTCAGCATAGAGTCCAATTTAAACTCCTCCATTTTGTTGGTTTCCAAATCACCACGAAGAGTGCAGCTACTCACTCAAGCAGGGTATCAATTTGAACCTTTCTCTCTAGAAACATCGGAAATTATTGATGAAAACCTGAATTGTTTCGACCAGTGCAAAAGGCTTGCATGTATTAAAATGGAACACTTTAAGGATGAAATTGGCCTTAGGTATGGAGATTTCAAATTTGCCCTTACATGTGACACCATGGTTGAGTTTAAGGGCGAGAGTTTAGGAAAGCCTGAAAGTCTTCATCGGGCTAAGAAATGGCTTCTGGATTACAGTGGAAAGAGCCAATTTGTTCATACGGCTTGCTGTTTGCTAAGGCTTGATGGCTCTGGACAGGACAAAAGTTGGGTTGAGACAACAAAAATCAATTTTAAAGAAGTGTCTGAGTCAGGGGTTGATGAATATTTGAAGAACAATACTGAAGTTTTGGGAAAGGCTGGGGGCTACGGGATTCAAGATGAGACATTTAGCTTGGTTAAAGAAATTGAAGGGTCATATACTAATGTTGTGGGGCTTCCCATGGAGTCTCTAAAAAGAGAGCTTGAGAGTTGGGGTTAGTCTTGGAGTGTGAAAAAATCAAGCTGTTAAAAGATCAAGTTGAAAGCTTAGGTGGAAGCTTAGTAGCCGTTTCTAAAACTGTGGATGAAGCCAGGGTTAAAGAAGCATATGCGTGTGGCTTAAGAGACTTTGGGGAGAACTATTTAAGTGAAGCTTGTAGTAAAATCGAGAATCTTTCAGATCTATCAATAAGGTGGCATTATTTAGGGCGAGTTCAAACAGGAACTTTAAACAAGCTCATAAATAGGTTTTCACTCATTCACACAATTGCCAAGTTGGAGCACCTTTTAAAAATAAATGAAAAAACAAAAGCCCCTCAAGACGTACTCATCCAAATTAAACACCCGCTAGATAAAAGAGATTATGGTGTTTTAGAAGAGGACCTTGATGAATTCTTAAAGACAGCTTTCAAGCTAGAAAACATCAATGTTTTAGGTTTAATGTTTATTGCGCCTCTTGATATGAGTGGAGAAGAGATCGGCTTATCATTCTTGTGGGCGAAGAAACATTTTGATAGAGTTAGGAAGAGTTTAGGCTTGGAGCAACAAAAGAATTGGAGCGTGCTTTCAATGGGCATGTCTGGAGATTTTATAGATGCTCTTAAGCATGGAGCGACACATGTCAGGTTGGGCAGATCAATTTTTGGAGAGAGGTGACATATGCATTCTTTTTTAAAACAAAAAAAAATAGGTTTTGTGGGCTCTGGAAATATGACAAGAAGCCTTGTTTCAGGCTTGTCTTTAAATAAAGACATCAACCTTAAGAATATCTATGTCTCAAACAGAACTCCTCTAAAAGCCAGGCAGCTAGCTGAAAAATTTAACGTTGAATTTATTGAGCATGTGGATGACCTATTAGATAGTTGTGACATCATAGTCATTGCTATTAAGCCTCAAGATTTGCCGGGGTTTTTAAACACTTATGGAAAAAGCTTTACTGAAGATCATGTTGTCTTAAGTTTGTGTGCTGGAATTAAATTGGAGAATTTGCAAAGCCAACTGCCAGATGTAAACGGTGTTGTAAGATTGATGCCTTCAACAACTTGTGAGTACGGCAGTGGTATTCTTGGGGTTTATTCTGAGAATGAAGCCTTGGCTTTAGAGGTTGAAGAGTACTTTAGCTCTGTTGGTTCTGTTCAAATTGTAGAAAATGAAGAGGCCTTGGACGGAATTATGATTTCTGCGGCAAGTGGAGTGGGCTTTATACTAGAGATCATGCAAATCTGGTCAGAGTGGCTTGTTGAAATGGGTTTTGATGACCAGCAGGCAGATGATATCACTAGAATGAGCTTTGCTGGAGTCAGTGAAATGTTAAAAAACTCTAATAAGAGTTTTATGCAAATGCAAAATGATGTCACATCAAAAAAAGGTGTGACATTAGCGGGTCTTGAGATGATGCGCTCGTCTCATCTGGATGAGGTTTTAAGTAAAGGTTTTGAGGCGGCTGTAAGAAGAAGCCGAGAGTTAGAAGAGCTCATTTAGGAGCTCCTCATCTTTTTAGTAGTTAAATACAAATCCGTCTACTGGAGAAATTCCAACACTAAAAGTTAAGTTTGAATCGTATTGGATGCCACTAGTGATTCTATCAATAGTGCTAATGACATTGCGGTGCTGAGCTTTTTCAGCAGGACTTAAATTTGAATTGCTCAAAAGTTCAAATTTAATCACCTTCTTTTTGAAAATAAGATTTTCATAAAGGTTGTTTCTTAGGGCGATGCGAACAATGTGAGGAGCTGTGTTTTGATAAGACTGACGAATGCTCCTAGCCCATGGGCCTCTTCTAGTCATGTCCAGGCCGGTTGCTGAATTGTGTGAAATATAAATCATATTCTCACCCAAGAAGTAATTTGCAATTTGGTGAAGCTCTAGAGTTTTCACATCAGTATAGTCTTTAACAGCGTTTCTAATTGCCCTTGGCTGAAGAATGTTTTGATTTGAAAGTGAAGCAAGGTTTAAAGCGCCTACATAGTAAAGAATGCTGCTTTCAGGAGAGCAGTCTTCAACACTGACATTGTTAGTTGTAAAGGGGTCAGAAGATATGCTTATCTCATTTAACTTAGTGCAAACCCTTGAAGTTTCTACCAATTGATTTTTAAGCCTTGCTGGAGCTTGTCGAAGTTTAGTGATGTCAGCAAGAGGAAGTGCAATGGGAGACTCTCCAAGAGCCCAGACGGTGCGTAATACTAAACCAGCATTTTCAAGAGCTTCTTCAAGCCTTTGAGCGCGAGTATTATAGTATGCAATTCTTTTTAGTGAAAAGACCTGTCCTGTTTCAAATGTTTTTGAAACATAGATGTTAAAAAGATCATTATTATAATTACGAAGAGTGTTTTCGCGGTCTTGTAATGTGCTATAATTTAATGAAAAATGATAGATGTCTTCAAAATATTGAGACTTTATGTCTTGTATTGTTATGTTGTGCACGCGTGCAAGCCGTCTAAAATCACTCTGTACAAGCTTTGTATAATCAATCTGCCCGTTATTTTGAACAATCAGTCTAAAACCATACTTGATGTTCAATTGGGTTTCAGACTCTTGTAATGCACTAAAGAAATCTTGTGCGGAAGCATTAGTGGTTGGGACGGGGTCTATAAAAGTGACTGAGTTACTTTTATCATCATTATCACAAGAGATAAGAGCGAATGTTAAAAAAAGAAGTAAGTGGCTTTTTATTAAATGTTTCATAGGTACAAAATACCACGAAACCTAGAGTTTATAGGAAAAAGCAACAGGAAAAGGGTGTTTAGTGAAGATGTTTTAAGATTGTAAAAAATCTAAACAGTTTAGGCTTTTGATGGGTGGCATATAAAGTGCTTTAAATCCTTATGTATTGGGAGAGGCATTGCTTAAGGTCACTAAAAACACATTCTTATTATTAGTGATGCTCTTTGGAGAGTTAAAGGCAAGGCCTAGTGTGCTTGCGCTATCGGAAGTAGCTTGGAACATGTACTGTCCCAAGGCTACCTCACCATCATTTTGAAGACTCATGTTTAGAAATAATGTTGGGGATGCGTCTGGGGAGGTGCAGAATAGTTCTAGTTTTTCTTCGGCGGCAAAAGTACTGGCGGAAAGTACGATTGTGAAAAGAAAAATTAGAGATTTCATAAACATGGTCCTTTTTGTGTTAGCCGTTAGAGCAATCAACCTAATAAGTTTTTTTAATAGGTCTGTGTAATCTTGATAGAGGACAAAAAGCGTCAGGGGTAGGTCTAAATTACAAATTGAACGTAATATAGTTGCCGGCAACTTTTTTGACAGATGAGCTTAGGTTTAATTGCTTGAGAGCGCAAAACAACTTAGTTCGTAAAGTAATCTTGACGCTATAACTTCATCAAGTCCTTCACCGAGTGAACTTTTTTCATTAGGTGAAACCTCAACAAGATCAAAACCTATAAGAGAGTGACCTTTTTGATGAAGGTATTGAATCAGGTAAGTGGCTTGGTTATAGGTTAAGCCTCCTGGAACAGGGGTTCCTGTGTTAGGGCAGAATTCAGGGCTAAGTCCATCAATATCAAAACTGATGTAGATGTTTTTGTTTAGCCCTTTGAACAGCTCATCTAGACAGTCATGAAAGTTTTTGCCTTTTAAAAGTTTTCCGTGAAGCTCTTGATCTAGCAAAAAAGTTGAATTGTCTAAGGCGAACTTATACTCAGATTCACAAAAGTCCCTTATGCCAAGTTGATAAATACTTGGAGGGTTTTTAAGTTTTGTTTTTACGTTGTGCATGATGGAGGCGTGAGAATGTGTAAAGCCTTGGTACTCATCTCTAAAATCAAAGTGGGCATCGATATGAACAATTGAAAAATCCCCTTTGTACTTTTCACTTAAAGCTTTGATTAAACCAAAAGGGCAAGAGTGGTCCCCGCCAACAAGGCCGACAACCTTTTTAGATTCAAGAGTTTTTTTATAGATTAGATTGTTTAACTCAGCAGATTTTTCATTAACAAAGTCTAAAGCAGAGGAGCTTAGTGCATTCCCGCTTTCAATGGATGCAATGATCTTTTCAGCTTTTGGAGAGGTTTCTTGGTTTAGTTTTAGGCTTAGATTTAAAAAGTCGTCACTCCAAGAGATTCCGACCTCATAAGCTTTTTTAAAATAAGGGTGATATAGGTCCATTTGCTTAGTGGCTTCAAAAATTGCTTGAGGTCCTTTAACAGTTCCTTTTTTAAAAGAAGTTGTGGGCTCCCAGGCTACAGGCAAAAGTTCAAGCTTAGAATTGATGTCTTTGGGCATTCCAAAAACTGAAGAATCATTTGTAAAGGTGCCCTCTGGGTCAAAATCTACACTCATACTAGTTTAAGTATTTAATGAGGATTAAAAGTGCAACAAGTAAACCTAAAATTATTGAAATAGCTTCAAGCCACTTATCCATAAAAGCTTTAATTTTTGCTCCAAAAAAGTGAACCAGAAGGCCGATCAAAAGAAAGCGAGCACCTCTTCCGACAACGCACCCTAAAGTGAAGGGCAAAAGGGGAAGCTGCATTGATCCGGCTGTTAAGGCAAAAGCTTTAAAGGGAAGTGGGGTTAGGCCACCTAAGACTACAAAAAGGAAGACGCTTTCACTAAAGCGGGCTTTGATAGTATCAAAAACATTTTCTGAAATAAGGTACTCAAAGATAAAAGGAGAGAGGGCTTCCCAGAGCAGGCTTCCGATAAAGTAGCCTGTTATGCCACCTAAAACGCTAAAAATACTGATCCAAAACGACAAGCTTAGGGCCTTTTTGGGGGCGGCTGTTGCCTTGGCTATAAGGAGGGGGTCTGTTGGGATGGGAATGATTATAGATTCTAAGTACGCAAAGGCACTTAAAAACCAAAAAGAGTAGGGTTTTTCACACTCATTCATACTCCAGACATAGAGGCGCCTTAGGGGGTTATTTTTAGCAATTTCTGCCTTAGAATCAGTCATTTAAGGGGTTTCTCCTTGCTTAGAGACGAAAGTTTTTAGACTCTGTTTTTCTATATTATGTAGATGTTTAAGGCCCTCTTCAAGGAGAAACAAATGAAGCTTATTTACGCACTTTTGATATTGTTAGTTGTTAGTGTGGGGTGCTCAAAAAATTCAGATGGTGGAAAATCCGGAACTAAGGATATTTTCATTCAGGCTTTGGAGAGCGAGCCAAGTGACCTGCATCCGATTAGAGCCAGTGAAGTTGTATCTACCCAGGTTCGCCTGCAGTCTATTCATTATGCTTCAAGTATTATTGAAACTCTTTTGATCACTGACTTGGATACTTACGAATCTAAGCCGCACCTTGCAGAGAGGTTTGAGGTTTCAAAAGATCAAAAAACATTTACGTTCTATCTCCGTAAAGACGTGAAGTTTCATGATGGAACAATGATGACGTCTGAAGATGTGGATTTTTCATTTAAAGCACTTTTTGATGATTTGTATGAGTCATATCCACTAAGAAGCTTTTATACTAATTTTGTTAAGTCTGAAATTGTAGATAAGTACACAATTAAATTTACAGCAAAAGACACATACTTTTTAAACCTTGAGGTTATTGGTGGCTTAAGGGTTTTTCCTAAGGCTTTTTATTCTAAGCAAACAAAAGAGAATCGTTTGGGTAAAACCGTTATGGGGTCAGGTCCTTATAAGTTTGATAAATGGAATAAAGGAAAAAGCATCACCCTTGTTGAAAACACGGATTGGTGGGGGCGTGCAAATGAAGCTACTAAGGACATGTACAGGTTTAAGCGCATTATCTTTAAATTTATTAAAGAAGCTAATTTAAGAAGGGCAATGCTTGAGCGTGGAAAGCTTGATTACGAAGGAAGAGTTCGCCCAGAAGATTTTGTTAAAAAAATGAATAAAAAGCCTTGGGGGGATACTGTTTTAAAGGTTAAGGCGACAAATAAACTGCCTAAGAACATGTCGTTTATAGGTTTAAATAATAACAATAAAATTTTAAAGAACAGACTTGTTCGTAAAGCTTTAGCGCATTTGGTAAATCGTGAATTTATAAATGAAAAGTTTTATTATGGTATGAATGAGCCTGCAACAGGACCTTTTAGAATTGCAAGTGACTATTCAAATCCGAAAACAAAAGCCATTCCTTTTGACCCTCAAAAAGCAAAAGCAATATTAACTAAAGCTGGCTGGACAGATACTGATAAAGATGGACTTTTAGACAAGGTGATTGATGGTGTTAAAACACCGCTAGTGTTTAGCCTTTTAAACTCAAATAAAGATACAGAAAAAGTAATTACAGTTATCAAAGAAGATATGAAAAAAGCCGGCGTTAAGATGGTGATTGAAACTATTGACTGGAATGCTTTTACTAAGGCTTTAGATGAGAGAAAGTTTGACGCTGTAATTATGTCTTGGGGTGGTGGTGGAGTGAACCCTGATCCAACACAAATCTGGCACTCAAAAAGTGCAAATGGAACGGGTTCAAACTTTGTAAGTTATAAAAATCTAAAAGTAGATGCTTTAATAGAATCAGCAATTAACGTTGTAGATAAGAAGAAGAGACTGGCTGAGTTTCATAAGATCCACGATATGATCGCTGAAGATGCTCCGTATATTTTCTTCTTTGAGCCAAAGTATAGTTTGTATGCAGTGAGCAGTCGTGTGGTCAGACCTAAAGACACTTATAATTATTCTGTTGGCCCTCGTATGTGGTCTTTACCAGAGTAGGCTATGCTTAAGTATTTTCTAAAAAGAATCTTATTAATCATACCGACCCTTATTGGGGTGACTTTAATTTCTTTTGTCTTGTTGAACCTCACTCCAGGTGGGCCAATTGAGCAAAAGATCCAGCAAATCAAACAAGCTCAGCAAGCATCAGGTCAAAATTTTGGTGTTTCTGAAGAAGTGATTGAGGGGCTTAAAAAGCAGTACGGCTTTGATAAGCCGATGCATACAAGATATTTTATCTGGGTGACGAGTCTTGCAAGGTTAGATTTTGGAAGATCCTTTTCTTTTGAAGAGCCTGCTTTAGATGTGATTTTAAGCAGAATCCCTATATCCTTACAATTTGGACTGGTGTCATTTCTGCTGATTTATTTGGTCTGTGTGCCTTTAGGAATTAGAAAGGCTGTGATGGATGGTTCAACTTTTGACCATGTCTCCTCTTTCTTTTTGATTATCTTGTACTCCATTCCGCCTTTAATGCTTGGGATCTTGCTGCGCAACTTTTTGGCAAATCCGATGTATCTTGAGTGGTTCCCACTTCAAGGGTCAGTGTCTGATGAGTATGAGTATATGACGTTTATTGAGCAAGTTTGGGATAGAATCCATCACTTCATCCTCCCTCTTCTTTGTTATATGATTGGTGGTTTTACAGCTCTAACATTTTTAATGAAGAACTCTTTGCTTGATGAAATTAAATTAGATTATGTAAGAACTGCACGAGCTAAAGGTCTAGCGGAAAAAACAGTGGTTTATCGTCATGCTTTAAGAAATGCATTGATTCCGATTGTTACAAGTTTAGGTTCTTTTTTGGGAATCTTTTTAGCTGGTTCAATCATCATCGAAGAAATTTTTAATATTTATGGAATGGGTCAGTTAAGCTATACGGCCCTTCTTCAGCGTGACTACAATATAAGCATGGGGATTATTTTTCTGTCTTCGTTGTTTTTACTTTTGGGTCGCTTAATTAGTGATCTTCTTTATATAGCTGTTGACCCAAGGATTGATTTCTCATGATTGGACGATTCATAAAAAACGAGCAAACGTTAAAAAGGCTGAAGAGATTTAAGGCTCAAAAAAGAGCTGTATTTTCACTCTACTTAATCATCATCATTTTATTCGTAAGTTTAACGGCGGAAATGTGGGCGAATAATAAGCCTCTTGCGATGAACTATCGGGGATCAGTTTACTTCCCTGTTTTCAAAACTTATCACCCAACTGAGTTTGGAAGAGATGATATTTTCTTAATGGATTACAGATCTATTCCAAAGGAAGATATTAAGTGGGACCTTTGGCCTCTTGTTGAGTGGAATCCATATGAGTCGAACAAGAGCGTTGATGACTATCCATCTGCACCGAACTCGGTGAATATCCTTGGGACCGACGATAGGGGTAGAGACGTCTTTGCGCGCCTGTTGTACGGGTTTAGATACTCATTTGGATACGCACTTTTGGTGTGGCTATTTTCCTATACATTGGGCATAGTGATAGGCTCTTTGATGGGTTTTATTGGTGGAAAGACAGATTTATTTGGCCAGCGTGTGGTTGAGGTTTTTGAATCAATGCCTATTTTTTACATGCTCCTTTTTATCTCATCTATATTTACCCCAAGTCTTTTACTGCTTGTTGGAATAGCGACAACATTTTACTGGATGACAATCTCGGTCTATATCCGTGCAGAGTTTTTAAAGCTTAGAAAAAGAGAGTTTGTTGAGGCAGCTGAGGCGATGGGTGCATCAAGAGCATCAGTTGTGTTTAAGCATATTCTTCCAAACGCTCTAGCTCCAGTGGTTACCTTTTCACCATTTTCTATAGCTGTTCAAATTTCATTTTTAGCAAATATTGATTACTTGGGCTTTGGTCTAAGGCCTCCAACACCATCTTGGGGCGAATTACTACAGCAATCTAAGCAACATTTTATGACAGCTTGGTGGCTTGGGTTGTTTACTTCAATTGCACTTTTTGTTTCGTTGGTTGTTTTAAACTTCATTGGTGAGGGTGTTAGAGACGCGTTTGATCCTAGAAAGTAAGGCCTAAGGTCTTACTACTTCAAGGTGATTTAAGATCTCATATCCGGTGGCGTAACTAAGCAGTTCTTGTACAGAGACAAATCCGTAGCCATGAGACCCCCAGTGAGTGCTGTGAGAATTTAGGAATAAAAAGCCTAAGAGGGTATTATTATCACGATTAATTACTAAATTAGTCAAAATAACTGTGTGTGGTTCTCCAAAAACATCGCCTTGAAATGAAATCCGTACAAAGTGGTCTTCTTTAAGTTTTTTGATGAGTGAGGGGAGTAGTTTCTCCATAAAATTACTTGAGGCAAAAGAAAAGGGGCTTCCGGGTAACATTCTTCCAAGTCTTAAGAAATTTCCGACTTCAAACTGAGTGTTTCTCGGGGCGGGGTGTGTGGCTGTTGAAATGTGTGATGAAATTAGAAAATTTTGTGATTCATAAATGTG
The DNA here is from genome assembly GCA_050633065.1 of Bdellovibrionales bacterium. Lineage (GTDB taxonomy): Bacteria > Bdellovibrionota > Bdellovibrionia > Bdellovibrionales > UBA1609 > JALZUR01. The sequence continues at coordinate 40,546 of JBOEFV010000048.1, read as the reverse complement.
TGTCTGAATATTAAAAAAACGAATGGAGCTGATGCTGGCTCGACTAACGTTTAAGGGTACCCCGGTTTTTTGTTTTACATACTCTTGAAAGGCTAGGGTGGTGTTTCTTTGCGGAGAAAAGATGGCGCCTTGAAGTAAAACTTCTTTTAAGCCCTGTCCTCTGTATTTAAAACTACCTTCAGCAAACTCCCTAAAAAAACTAGTTTCTAAAGACAATAGGTTTTTACTGCTGCCAAGAGAGGCTATGTTTTCACCGGTGACATAAAAAATTGAAGAGTTACTAAGATCATACATAAGATCAGAGTTGCCGCCGTTTATAGACTCTTCAATGGAAAGACCTGGTTTTTCTCTCATTCTTCTAAGGGCTGTTGCTGAAAGAATTGGAGCTGTTAAAAGTAGACCGTCGGCGGGAATTATATGTTGTTGCTTTAAGGCGTTTTCTACAAGGACAGCATTAGAATAGGCATAGCAGGTGCCATAACATTGTTCTCGAGTATGGGGCGGGATGCGGGTTCCTTTAATGTGGGGAGCTAAGGCCTCCACTGCATCTTTTGAGTGATCACTGTCTCCGATTTCATGTGGATCTCTTTTATAGGGAGAAAGCCTTAAAGTGCTAGGGTGATTTGAGAGTATACTTTTACAAGAAAAGCCTGCGTTTGCCTGCTGGCAAAGGAAGGGGAGGGTTAGCTGTAGTATGAGAAGACGCAGTTTCATAGGCTTTAAATAGCAAAATTTGTTCCAGCTGATCAACTTTAGAGTGAGAGTGGTAAAAAAATGAGATGAAAAAGGCCGTTAAATGTCACATTGAGCAGTTTCTAAACGGGTTTGGAAGCTTTAAAGGTTTGTATTAAGGGCGCTTTTTTTGCATGAGTGTTGTTATGAAAAACTTAGTATTCCTCTTTTCATTGCTTTTTGGTTTTAATGCGTTTTCCGCAGTTAAATGTAGTGATTACCTGCACACATTATCAAAGGCTCCTTTGTTTAGTTCTGAAATTCCAGCAGAGGTTTATAATGGAAGTGTTAAAGCGGCTAAGGAATTTGTGAAAAATGAAGACTTGAGCAAAGTTTATGACATGTCATTTTCAGAGCTGACAGCTTTATCTGGGCGAAGCCCAAAGTATACCTATAAGGATATGTTGGCCTTTCTGCTTTCAGAAAATATTGAGCGTGGTCGAGTGGACGTTGTTAGGGCTCTTTTGGCATCTAAGCATGTGGAGCTTAATGATAATAAGATGTCAGCATACACCCCGTTGTTTCAGGCGATCTCTAAAAGAAATATTGAAATGCTGAAGCTTCTTTTAAGTGACGGCAGGCTTGATGTAAACCACAGCCCTATCCCGCAGATGTCACCACTTTCGTATGCTGTTAGCCAAAAATCTATTGAGATGGTGAAGTTACTACTTGCGGATAAAAACTTAGAAGTAAACCAGGTGATAAGAGAGAGTCTGTTTGCAGGAGGAGGTAGAGTGATAACAACTCATCCTCTTGTGATCTCTGTTGAAAAAGATTTAAGAGAAATTTTTGATTTACTTTTAAGTGACTTAAGAACAAATCCTAGTGGTCTTGAGGGGGGTGTGACAACTCCATTACTTGCATCTACAAAATCTAGAGATACATACTACAAGAGAGCACTTTTAGCCTTTAAAGGTATAGATGTAGAGGTGCAAGATGCTCAAGGACGCGCTTTTATTCACTATATCCAAACTAAGGCTCAAGAGCTAGAATACTACGCGCCACTAGCTCCAGCGGATTAATCTTGTAAAGGGGCAAGCTCATCAGGCTCTGAGTATTTTAACCAAAGCTTACTAAACTTACTTCGAACTTTTTTGTTTTCAAATAAAGAAACAAAAAAGGCGGTGAATAAAATCGTAAGAGGAATAATTGCAAAAATAATATCTTGAAGCCATTGTCCGCCCACAATTCCTTTTTGAAGAGGAACGGTTGCAAGTACTGCGCAGGCTAAACCTCTTGGGCCCATTGCTGTTGTGATCATGGCATCTAATCTACTTGTGGTGGCTTTCTTCATCGTGATATTTATAACTAAATATCTAGATGCAAAAATTAAAAGAGTTATTAAAAAAGCTAGAGCGACAATAACAGGATCTGAAAATTTAACTAAAACACCTAAGTAGATAAAGAAAAATGTTTTTAGCATAAAAGTTAAAGTGTTTAAAAATGAAAGATCTCTATAAGAAACAGGAACGGAACTCATTTGACTTTTAAGCCAGCCGGGCAAGAGGTCTAAGTTTGCAAGCATAAAGCCAAGAGTTAGAACTCCGATGGCGCCATTTAAGCCTGCTAGTTCTAGTAAACCGTAGTTTAAAAGGGCCCATGCTTCTCCAGCAAAAGCCATTTTAAAAACAGGTCCAAAATGCTTTTTAAGGGCGGCCCAAACAAGGCCTCCTGCAATTCCATAAAGAGCAGCTAGTAGAGTGTTTGGCCCAAGTCCTACAAGAAGTGCTTTTGCTGAAAACTCACCAGCAACAATACCGTCAACAGCAACCAAAAAGATCACAATGGCTAAAACATCAGTTATTGCAGACTCTAAAGAAAGAATAGTTTTTGTGTTGTTATCAATGGAGAGCGGTTTGACCATGGGGATGACCACAGCTGAGGAGGTACTCCCAATACCAAGACCAAGAAGAAGTGCTATATGAAAAGGTTGCCCTCCAAGGGTAAAAGCAACAAGGCCTGCTAGAACAGAGATGCCAATAAAACCTAAAACGGCAAGGCTTGCAGAGGTTAAAAATCCTTCAGCAAGTTCTTTTGCAGTTAAGTGGAGGCCCCCTTCATACAATATTACAACAAGTGCGAGTGTTGATAAAAGAGCCCCTGCTTTTCCAAAGTCTGCAGGGCTTAGGTAGCCAAGAATTGGGCCGACCACATATCCGATGATGACAAGAATTAAAAGATCTGGAATTTTTGTTTTCTCAAAAAACCACCCAAGTGCATGGCCTGTGAAAAATAATACAGCAACAGATATTAAAGCTATGTGCATAAAATCTCCCTAAAGAATAGCCTTTAGGGTATGAGATTAATTGAGATATGTGTAGCCCAGAAGTGCAGATTCAAACTTAGACATCAAAGTTCTAGCCTGTGGTGAAGTTAAATCTCCAGATACGATGCTTTCTTCACAATCATTTCTTAGCTGGTCTAGTAAATCATTTGGCTCAAAGGAGACATACTTTAAGACATCAGAGATGGTGTCGCCTTTTACAAGACTTTCAATGCGGTAGCTGTTGTTCTCAGTAAAACGCACGTGAACAGCGTCCGTGTCTCCAAAAAGATTGTGCATGTCTCCTAAAATTTCTTGATAAGCGCCTGTTAGAAAAACGCCAATATAATAAGGCTTTGTTTTTTGAAGGCTGTGGACTTCAAGATACCTTTGAGGCGTGTCAGAGGTAGGGTCTATAAAGTGATCAATTGTTCCATCAGAGTCACATGTTAAATCAACTAAAACAGCTCTTCTATCAGGTTCTTCTGCAAGCCTATGGATAGGGGCAACAGGGAAAAGTTGATCCATGGCCCATGAGTCGGGAAGTGATTGAAAAACTGAGAAGTTACAAAAATAACTTTCACATAAGATAGAGTCGATTTCATGAATCATATCAGGAAGGATCAGAGGGTTTTTTGCCAAAAGATATCGAATTTCAATATAGGTGTTGTTGATCATCTCCTCAGCGAGTGCTCGTTGTTTTAGAGTTAAAACGCCGTAAGTGAAGAGTTGCAAAACATCGCGCTTTATTTGAGATAAATCATTAAAGGCTTCTTTTATGTTTTCTTTTGAAAGGTGCTTTGATATTTCAGCTAGATCCCTTAAGACCTGGTGGTCTTTTGCTGAAATAGGGTCGACTTCTTTAGATGTTTGAATGTTGTTGGAGCCAAGAACGTTGAAAATAAGAAGTGAGGTGTGAGCAACTAGGGCTCTTCCTGATTCGGTAATAATATGTGGGTGTGGAACAGACTTTTCATCGCAAATAGACTTTATGGTGTAGACCACATCATTGGCGTATTCTTGATCAGAATAATCAACTGAACTGTCAGAACTTCCAGAGCCATCATAGTTTACACCAAGCCCCCCGCCAACATCTAGATACTTTGGTTTTGCTCCTAAAGAAAAGAATTCTGTAAAAAAGCGAGCCCCTTCTTTTAGAGCGCTTTTGATGTTTTGTATTGAGGGCACTTGAGAGCCTATGTGAAAATGAAGAAGCTCAAGGCTTTCTAACATGTCTTCGTTCTTTAAAATATTAACAGCTAAGACGATTTCGTTTGGAGTGAGACCAAACTTTGATTTGTGCCCTGAGCTTTCAGCCCACCTTCCAGCTCCTTGAGAGGAGAGCTTTCCTCTTAGTCCAATAAAGGGTTTGATGTCATGTTTTTTTGAGATGTCTATAATTGTTTGAAGCTCTGAGAAGCGGTCAACAACAATTATCGTTCTTCTTCCAAGCTTTCGTGAAAGAAGAGCGGTTTCAATGTAATCTTTGTCTTTAAAGCCGTTGCAAATGATGAGCCCTTTAGGGTTCTTCATTTTAGAGAGTGCAATAAGGAGTTCTGGCTTGCTGCCACACTCAAGGCCAAGATTTGTATCAGTCCCAAGTTTTACAATATCTTCAACTAAATGTTTTTCTTGATTCACTTTTACTGGGTATACGCCGTGGTAAGACCCTGTGTAGCCACTTTCAGAAATTGCGTCATGAAAGCAGTTGTTAAGGCTTTCAATTCTAGCCTTTAAAATATCTGGAAACCTTACAAGGATAGGGAGCCTTACTCCTCTATCTTGTAAGTCAGTAGTCAGTTTAAAAAGGTCAAGCTTCTTGGAGTTTGGATCTTGTGTATCGGTGGAGACAATCATGTTTCCATCATCATTCACATCAAAAAAGGGTTTCCCCCAGTTATTGATGCCGTATATTTTTTTACTGTCTTCAGGCGTCCAAGTCATAGCAGTCTACTTTACAATAATGTTTAAAATTTTACAGGCTTTGTAAATAACCTTAACAATATTTTTTTCACTAAGGTGAGAGTTGATATTAGAAACTTCTTTTGCAAGAGAAACAGCTTCATCTTCAGTGGTCTCTGCAGAAACACTAATTTTCCCTCTCATTTTCCCGTTTACCTGAACGCCCATTTCAACAAGGTCTTCTTTGCAAAAAGCCTCGTCAAATGCTGGCCAGTTTTCTTCACAAACCAAATTGTTGTTTCCGCTTAAAGACCAGACTTCTTGAGAAAAGTGTGGAGCAAAAGGGCTTAAAATTTTAAGTAAAGGTAAGAGTGCTTTTGCAGAGTTTGAGTTTTCTTTATAAAGATCGTTAACTAAAATCATCATGCTACTGACTGCAGTGTTAAAACTCATAGATTCAATATCGTCAGTTACCTTTTTAATGGTTTTGTGTAGAATTTTTTCTAAATTTTCAGATAGGTTGTCATCTGTAAGAATAGATTTGCCTTCTTCATTTACGCAAAGTCTCCAGATGCGGTCTAAAAACCTCCTGCTTCCTTCAATGCCTTTTGTGTTCCAAGGCTTGTCTCTTTCAAAGGGCCCCATGAAGGAAATGTAGATTCTAACAGCGTCTGTTCCAAACTCTTTTCTCACATCATCAGGATTGATGACGTTTCCTCGAGATTTTGACATTTTCTCACCATCAGGCCCAAGAATCATTCCTTGGTGTGCAAGTTTTAAAAAGGGCTCGTCAATATTTATAATATTTTGATCTTTTAAAAATTTTGTCCAAAAGCGAGAGTAGAGTAAATGCCCAACTGTTTGCTCGGGACCTCCAACATATAAATCAACAGGAAGCCAGTAGTCTTGTTTTTCTTTACTGCAGATCTCATTCTCATTTTCTGTGTCGGGATATCTTAAAAAGTACCATGAAGACCCTGCTGATCCGGGCATTGTGTGTGATGCTCGCTGTCCTTTTGGGGTGGTCATCCACTCTTTATTTTTTGCTAAAGGGGCCTCTCCGGCATCAGAAGGTTCGTAATTATCAACTTTAGGAAGAAGCAAAGGAAGCTCTTCAAGGCTTAGTGCTTCTGAAGTCCCATCGTCTTTGTGAACTACCGGGATAGGTTCGCCCCAGTAACGTTGTCTGCTAAAAAGCCAGTCGCGAAGTTTGTATTGAACTTCTTTACTGCCGGTGTTTTTTTCTTCAAGAATAGAAATGGCTTTTTTAATAGCGTCAGTTTTTGTAAGCCCATTTAGACCTTCTGAATTTACAAGCTCTCCTTCTCCAGTAAAGGGGAGGTCTCCGCCGTCTAAAACTCTTTGCACAGGAAGATCAAACTGCTTGGCAAAAGCAAAGTCTCTTTCATCATGCCCTGGAACAGCCATGATTGCACCGGTTCCGTAGTCCATTAAGACGTAATCAGAAATCCAAACAGGAATCCTCTTTCCTGTTAAAGGGTGATTTGCGTAAGCCCCTGTAAAAACACCAGTCTTTTCATTGTTTGATTGTCTTGAGACCTCACTCTTTGAAGCGGTTTCTTTAATATAAGATTCAATAGAATCTTTTTGGTCTGCTGTAGTGATTTCTTTTACGTACTTATGCTCAGGAGCAAGCACCATGAAAGTCACTCCAAAAAGAGTATCAGGTCTTGTTGTGAAAACATCTAGTTTAAAATCAGAGTCCTCAATGGCAAAAGAAACATTTGCGCCAACACTTTTTCCGATCCAGTTTCTTTGCCCTTCTTTTGTTCGGTTTGGCCAATTGATTTTATCAAGGTCGTTTAAAAGCCTTTCAGTGTAATCAGTTATTTTAAGCATCCACTGTTTCATGGGAAGACGTTCAACAGGATGACCGCCTCGCTCACTTTTTCCGTTTACAACCTCTTCGTTGGCAAGAACAGTTTTTAGTTCAGGGCACCAGTTAACAGGAACTTCTTTTTGATAAGCTAGGCCTTGTTTAAAAAGTTCTGTGAAGATGTATTGAGTCCATTTCATAAACTGGGGGTCAGTGGTTGCTAAACTCTTTGACCAATCAAAACTAAAACCAAAAGACTGAAGTTGGCGTTTAAAATTTTTAATAGCTTCTTCTGTAGTGATTTGAGGGTGAACTCCAGTTTGTATTGCGTACTGCTCTGCCGGGAGTCCAAAAGCATCATATCCCATTGGGTGTAGAACATTAAAACCCTTTGCTCTTTTATATCTTGAGACCACGTCAGTTGGCAGATAGGAAGCCAAATGTCCAACATGAAGACCTGACCCTGAAGGATAGGGAAACATATCAAGGGCATAGAATTTGGGTTTTTCTGATGGAAACTCTGCTTTAAAGGTTTCTTTTTCAAGCCAGACTGATTGCCATTTCTCTTCAATCTTTGAATGGTTAAAAGCCATACTAAAGTCTCCTATACAGTTTGTGAATATAGCTAAAATTACTACCTAAGTCAGATAGGAAAGTCACTCAAGAAAGGCCTGAGGGTCTAAACATTTTTAGTTGGGGAACCGATAAATTCTGGACAGGAGAGGGTAAATGGAGAGTGTAAAATCACAGAAGGTCTTAATAGTTGATGATGACCCACAAATATCAGAGTTGATGACGATGATTTTGGAGTCTTATGGCTATGAGATAAGTGTTGCTGCCTCTGGAAATGAAGCCCTACAGAAATTAGATCAAACAGAGCCACACCTTGTGTTGCTTGATGTAAATATGCCAGGCTTAAGTGGGCTGGAAACACTCGAAATTGTTAGGAAAAGAGAAGAATACACATCTGTTGTACTCGTTTCTGGCAACTCAGACACTCAGGATGTTATTAAGGGGCTTGAGGCGGGGGCTGATGATTATATTTGTAAGCCTTTCAATTTACATGAACTTGTTGCAAGGGTTAAAACTCAATTAAGAATCAAAAACTTAACGGATAAATTATCTGAGGCTAATAAAAAGCTTCAAGCTTTAGTGGAAATCGATGACCTTACAGGGCTGTATAACATGCGTGGAATGTATGATCGTATTAACCTTGAAATCAGCAGAAATATAAGATTTGGCTCAGGAATTTGTGCAATTATGATGGATATGGATCACTTTAAAAGAGTGAACGACGATCATGATCATTTATTTGGAAGTTTTGTTTTAAAAGAAGTAGGCGGTATCATTAAATCCTCTATGAGGGATGTTGATTTTGGTGCACGTTATGGTGGTGATGAATTTATGGTGATCCTAACAGGGACAGACTATGAGGGTGCAATGAAGTATGCTGAAAGACTCAGGCGCTCAATTGAAGAGTATGATTTTAATAACGGTGAGCACCGAATGGACCTTACAACTAGTATGGGGCTTGCGGTTTTAAGACCAAGCGTTGGAAGAAATTTGACAGCTAAAGAGCTTGTCCAGTGGGCTGATAGAGCCTTATATGAGTCAAAGGAAACAGGAAGAAACAGGGTTAAGGGTTTTGATTTAAATGAGATAGATCTAGATGAGAAAAAAGCGGCTTAATGGTGTTTGAAGACAACCTTAAGCCTTATGAATTAAAAAACTTTGAAATTAAAACACTTCAAATAAAAAGTGAGTCTTTAAAAGAGAATCCTCTAGGGGATTCTTTTGTTAGAAATATACCGGTGTTGGTGCCTAAAAAGCAGGGTGGTTATAACTGTGTTTTTCATCTTTCGGGTTTTACGAGCAATGCTCAAAAGAATTTTAATTTTAAATCTTATGAGCAAAACTTAATTGAAGAAATTGATGAGTGGACGATGAGTGAATCAATAAGTCCTAAGATTTATGTGTTTGTAGATGCATGGACATCATGGGGTGGAAGCCAGTTTATAAATAGTGAAGGCTGTGGAAAGTATGAAGACTATATTGTTAAAGAGCTTGTTCCATTTGTTGAAAAGAGTTTAAAAAGTATAGATTATAGTGTTGCTGATAAGGTGGTCCTTGGTGGATCCAGTGGTGGTTATGGGGCTCTACATCTTTGCTCTAAGTTTCCTGAGGTTTTCCCTCACTGTTTAGCTATTGCTCCAGATTGTGATTTTGAGGTCAGCCTCAAACATGAGGTTTATCAAGGTTTTGCAGACATCATGAATCAAGATGGGCCTTTAGAAATTTTAAATAAGATTAAAGGTTTTGATATTAAAACGAATCAGCGAAGCTTTCATACAATGGTGAATGTTTTGGCGATGGCGGCCTGTTATTCAAAAATAGATGAAAACAATATGCCGATATTGCCTTTAGAAAAAGAGGGTGGCTTTGATCAGGATCTGTGGTCTAAATGGCTTGAGAAGGACCCAGTACATTTCTTGCCTAAGAGATTAGATGCTGTGAAATCTTTAAAGACGATATTTTTATCTGTTGGAGAGTTTGATCAATTTTTACTTCAATATGGAGTTAGAAAAATTCGAAAGCTTTTTAAGGAAAATGAAGTGGGGTTCATATATGAAGAATTTAAAGGAAACCACTTTGATATAGGAACGAGAAGAAAGAAGGCTTTAAGCCTGGTATAATAAATGAAATTAAAAGATATAATTAAAGCAAAAAGAATTGAAAAAAAATACAGCCAAGTGAAGTTAGCTAAAACTTTAGGTTATTCCTCTGGGCAATTTGTGTCGAACTGGGAAAGGGGTGAGAGCTACCCCCCAATGGACAGGTTGGCGAAGATAGCTTTAATCTTTGAAATTGAAAAAGAGTATTTAATAGATCTTTTTTTAAAAGAGTACTCAGATCTTAAAAGAAAAGAATATTTAAAAGCGTATGGCTTTCACGAGTATAATATGAAATCATCTAAGTAGCGTCTATTATTGCTGGAGCACTGTTATTGTTTGGTTGTGGATCCTGGGGCAAAAAAAAAGAGTTTGAGTAGCGTATGAACAGACTAAAAGAATGCTAAACTTCAGAATGTCAATTCTATGAAAGAGAAAAACTCTTTAAAAGCCACCCGTGTAGCCTTCACCTCTATAATCTGCAGCGCCTTCCAACAGGCCTTCAGCGTTCTTTTTAACACCATAAGTAATTGCAACACCGTGAATATGTTTAAGTTTGTGCCCGCGCTTACGTAGACCATTTAACACGTATGGGCTAAATCTGTTTTCTTCAAATCGTAATACCCGTGGTAAAAATTGATGGTGCAACCTTGGAGTGAAGATGGCTTGTTCCATATTAAGGTCATTGGCCATTGTTCTATAAAGAGTTTGAAAAACACCGTTGATGATTCGAGGTCCTCCAGGAGCTCCAAGTGCTAATACAGTTTCATTCTTATCGTTTAAAACAATAGTTGGAGACATTGAGCTTAAAGGACGTTTTTTCGCTTTAACAACGTTTCCGTTTCCTTGAACTAAGCCAAAGAAATTAGGCTTGCCAGGCTTTGTAGTAAAATCATCCATTTCATTATTTAGAGCAACTCCAAATTTTTCAGAAACAACTCCTGAGCCATAATTGCCATTAAGAGTGGTTGTTATTGAAACGGCTTGTCCTTTTTTATTCATCACAACAAAATGAGTTGTTTGAGTGCTTTCTTTTGGCAGCTTTTTCTCAGAGAGTGGTTTTCTGTAAGCGGTTTTATACTTAGAAATTCTTTTGTTGAGTTTATTGATGTAATCCTTGCCAAGTAAGAAATTAAGAGGGTTGTTATGAAAATCAGGGTCTCCTAGTAAGGCTCTTCCTCTAAAAGAAGCTGACATGATTTCACCAAGTAAATGGAGTTCTGTTAGGCCTAAGAGTTCGTATTTTTTTAGATTTTGTTTTTTAACAAGTTCTAAAGCTGTTTTTATAACAACCCCTCCAGAAGATGGTGGAGGCATTAAAAAGACTTTTCCCCCTTCAAATTCAGCCGTTAGAGGCTTTCTCCATTTGGCAGTGTAGTTTTTTAAATCATCTAAGGACATATCTCCATTTGAGGCTTTTACTGATGATGAAATGTCTTTTGCAACATCACCTTCATAAAAACCTTTTGGGCCGTGATTTTTTAATTTTTTAAGAGCCTTGTATAAGCCTGGCTGTTTTAAAAGGTCTCCAGGAAGTGGAACCTTGTTATTGATGAGTAAATGCTTTGTACCGGGTTTCCAAAATCGCTTACTTTCTTTTTTGGTTACTTTGTACCACTCACCTGATACAGGAAATCCTTTTTTTGAATAATGAAGAGCCTCTTTAAATAAAGACTTCCAAGGTTTTGAACCATGTTTTTGATGAAGCTCCCATAATCCCATTGGAACGCCTGGCACACCAACAGCAGCTCCTCCGGTCCACGAAGCTCTTTTAGAGTTTCTATCTTTTAAAAAATAGTCTTTATGTGTTTTTGAAGGAGCTTCTTCTCTAAAATCTAAAGCTTCAGGGGTCCCGTTCATGTTAATCATTGCAAAGCCGCCGCCACCAAGAGCGCCAAAGTAAGGATGTGTAACAGCAAGAGTAAGAGCATAGGCAACAGCTACATCAGCAGGATTTCCGCCATCTTTTCCAACTCTTAGAGCTGATTCTAGAGCAAGCCTTGAAGGGCCTGTAACCATTAGGTTCTGCGAGAGTTCTGGAATTGCGAAACTTGAGGTAGAAAAAGAGAGTAGAACTGTAAAAATAATATACTTCATAAGGGCGCCTGCTTTTTAAGTTTGTTTATTGAAATGTAATTTGTTAAATCCCCTAAGTATAGAGTATCCAATCTGCGTTAAGGAGTAGTGCTTGTGAAAGGCTGTAGAGCAAGATTAACAAAAACATCGGACCTGCCAAAACCTAATATGTATGCACAAATGCTACTAGGGGAGATGTCTCATAAGGCATTTGACCAAGAAAAAGCCTTAGAGTTTAAAGGTTTATGGAGATCTGACGTTTTTAAAAAGAATGCTGATTACCCTTTAGATATAGAAATCGGTACAGGGAATGGTTATCACTTTGCTGACAGATCCTCTAAGAATTTAGAACGGGGTCTACTAGGTTTTGAAATTAAATATAAACCCTTAATTCAGGCTATAAACAGAGCGCTAAAAGCAGGAGCTGAGGATAATGCCTATATGTGTAGGTTTAATGCCAGTGAGATAGTGGATATCTTTAACCCTGAAGAAATTGATAATGTCTACATTCATCACCCAGATCCATGGCCAAGAAAAAAGCATTGGAAACATAGGTTGATTCAGACTCAGTTTTTAGATGAGCTTTATGGTTTAATGAAACCAGGCTCTGTAGTGGAATTTAAAACGGATGATTTGGATTACTTTGATTGGTCAGAGCCTTTATTTAAAGACTCTAAATTTGAAGTGAACTTTGTAACAAGGGATTTACACAATTCAGAAAAAGCAGCCACAAACTTTGTGACTCACTTTGAAAAAATCTTCCTAGCTAAAGGTCAACCGATCTACTACCTAACGGCTGTAAAATAATATCGCCGTCTGGTGAAGTTCCATCAGTTTGTATTGTGTCATATGAGTGACACTGAGTTTGATCGTTTTGGTTAACATAGCTTCTAAAACTGAAAGGTCTATTTGCAAGCTGTCTACGTTCTTGTTCTCTAGTCAGCTCCATTCTATTTTTACTCAATTGAGGCTCGTAAGTTCTGTGTGAAAGCGTAATCTGTTCTCCGGGAAGAACATTTTGATTTCTAAAATACAGCGTAAATGCTGAATTTGAAGATACATACTCTTCTATTTCAACGGGAAGATTGTTGATTTTAATGTTGGCGCCAGCGCCGTCCTGAGCATCAGTGTCAAACAGAACGCTCCCGGTATAAAAGGCTTCAGAAACAAACTCATTATGATTCATTAATGAGTAAGTGAATAAAGGATTATTTTTTTCTGGAGCAATAACAAAGCCGAGTTCTTCATTGTTATTTAAACAATCATAAGAAGGGAAAGTCTTAAAATCTAAACTTTTTCTTTTACCTGGAGCAAGACGCATGGAAGATGTTGTGTTTCCTGTTTCAGGAACGGTCCACGCAGAGTAAGAATCTATAGGTGTAAAGTTTGGTATGTATGTTTTTGTGCGGTTATCACCAATCTTAACATTACTAGTCTCTTTTAAACTAGTGATTATTTGAATAGTTTCCACACTGTCTTCAGCATGTATTTTTACGTTTAGATGGTCGGTTGTTGATGTATTTGTAAAATCCATTGTGAAAAGGGGGCGTAAGTTGTTAAAATTGCTACTGCTGTAAGAAGCAGCGCTACTCTTAACAGAAATACGTGCACTGTCGTAAGTCTTAATAGATAAATTTAAATCTCTATTTATGAATTTAAAAATAGGTGAAAATAATATTGTACCATTTTTTGGAGAAAGAGCTTGAATTCTACAGTACTCTAATGGAAAGTTTTTGGTTTCTTTGGGTAAGATGATTCTGTCTGCTCGTACTCTAGAGTAGTTACTATTTTCTGTTTTGGTAACGGTAAGTTTATTTGAATAACATAGAGTTTTTAAATCAACGAACTTCTTCTCATCTACGGACTCAAGCGTAAAATCAGCCAATTCAGTTCTTAAGGGGAGGATTTTGCTATCTTGAAAATTCCTTTTAGTTAGGGAGATGGTATGCTCATCAGATAAATTTTGAAACTTTTGATCTTTTAAAGCTGCATAATCGTCAGACGTATGTTGGTTTTCAGCATACAGTGTAAAATCACACTTTGAGAAGTGTTCTGGAAAAATAATCATTTCCTCTGGTAGATGTTCAAAAATTTGTAAAGGTTTAAGGTTTTCATTGGCGCTAGCGGGGTAAGCTGTAGACTTTGTATAGGGAGATTTTTCCCCTTGATAACTAGGTGGGTATTTACGAGTACAAGTTGATGTAACAGTGTAGCTGACATCTTTTCCCATTTTTGGCAGTAGTATTTCAGTTGTAAGTGAAAACGTATCAGCTTTGTTTGAAAGAGAAGAGACATTGTTTTTTAATCTAAAGCTACTGTCGTCTATCCCAGGCCAATCATCTTTAACTTTATTCTTAGATGATCCGCATGCTGTTAAAAGGGCTGGGATGATAAATATAAGTAATTTAGTGTACATGGCGTAAGTCCTTTATCTTGTTGTTATTTTAAGCTAAAACTCATCAAACTCTAAATTTTTATAAGGGCTTTGAAATGAGTACGTACTTGTATAGCAATTTGACGGTATCAAAGCCGCTGGTCTTGGGAGCCTCTAGGGGACTGGGTTTGGAGATTATGCGCCGGTATCCGGACGCGATTGCTTGCTCTAGAAAGTCCGAAAACTCTATAGATTTTAGTAAAGAAGGGGCTGTTTCAGCCATTTTGGAGCTTGTAGCTGAGCATAAGCCTGACGTTATTTTTTATGTTGCTGGTGGTGGTCCCCATGGTGATTTTTTCTCAAAACCTTTTCACAGCCATAAATGGGCGTATCAGGTGAACTATTTTACCCCTGTAGCTTTAGCCTATGAATTGATTCAAAAAGGTTATGAAGGGGCTTTTGTATATATTGGTTCAGCTATTGCTGAGAGGTCTGAGTCGAATCAAAGTTTGAGTTATTCACAGTCTAAGAAGATGACTAAGCAGAGCCTTTTATCACTTCATGAAAAAGACCTGAAAATTCGGATATTTAGCCCGCCTTATATGAACACAGGAATGCTTACAAAGAATGCTTGGCCTAGAACTGAGGCTCCTGAGTTAGTGATAGAGCCTGTAAATGCTGCAGAAAAATTAACCGATTGGTTGAGTGATTTGAGTCTTTCAAAAGGGGACTCTGATGTGAGGCATTTTGATTGGTTAGAGGAATTCACATATGATATTCCTTTGAATAGAGAACTTTAAATAAAGGAAGCTGTATGAGCGATGCTAAAGTAGAAAATGTTATTATTATTGGATCTGGGCCTGCAGGGTTAACTGCAGCAATTTACGCAGCTCGTGCAAACCTAAACCCTCTTATGATTGAGGGAGAAGAAGTAGGTGGTCAATTGATGACAACTACAGAAGTTGAAAATTATCCAGGATTTACAGATGGAATATCTGGTCCTGATTTAATGGATGTCACAAAAAAACAAGCTGCAAGATTTGGAACTCGTTTTATTTCAAAGAATGTTACTAAAGTAGATTTGTCTGTTAAGCCATTTAAGGTTTGGATTGGGGAAGAGGAGTATCAAGCAAAAGTTTTAATCATCAGTACAGGTGCGAGTGCAAAATACTTAGGTTTAGAGTCTGAGAAGAAATTTATGAACAGAGGTGTTTCAGCTTGTGCAACATGTGATGGAGCATTCTTTCAAAATGTTGAAGTTGCTGTAGTTGGTGGTGGTGACACTGCAATGGAAGAAGCTTTGTTCTTAACAAGATTTGCTACAAAGGTTCATGTTGTTCATAGAAGAGAAGAGTTTAGAGCTTCAAAAATTATGGCTGATCGTGTGAAAGCTCATGAAAAAATTGAAATCCACTGGAACTCTGAATTAAAAGAAGTTTTAGGAGATAAGCGTGGTGTAACTCATGCTAAACTTTTTAATAATAAGACAAATGAAGATATGGATATTCCTTTAGAAGGAATTTTTATAGCAATCGGTCATAAGCCAAATGTTGGATTCTTAGACGGGCAGTTAGAGACTGATGACCTTGGGTATCTTGTGACAAAACCAGGGACTACCCAAACGAATGTCGAGGGTGTGTATGCTTGTGGTGATGTACAAGACCATATTTATAGACAAGCAATTACTGCTGCAGGAACAGGTTGTATGGCCGCAATCGAGTCAGAGCGCTGGTTAGAGGATCAGGGGCTTTAAAACAAACCTAGGACTGGGTCTAAGTATTTTTTCCCACTAAAAGCATATAGACTTTAATTTGCTTTAGTGGGGGAGATTGTAGATGAGCGATCGTAAAAAGATCAACGTACAGAGTTTAGTTGATGAGATTGAAAAAATAACGAAAGAAAGAGTTAAGTCAGAGGACGTTGTTTCGTTAAGTGAGTTCCGAAGAATTAAAAAAGAAAACAAAACACCTTTTCATATATTATTAATTGATGATGATGACACCTTTAGAAATGCGATGGTTCGCTTTTTAGAGCGTGAAGGGTATAAGGTAACAGCGTCTTTAGACGGCACTCAACTTAGTAAAGTATTGGGTGCAGACCCCATAGATTTAATTCTTTTAGACATCGGCCTTCCATGGGTTAATGGCTATGAGCTTGCTGAAATTTTAAAAAGAAACGATGACTTAAAAGATATCCCATTAATTTTTGTATCTGGAAAAGATAGCGAAATGGACATCGCTAGAGGAAAAAAGGTAGGTGCAGATGATTACCTTACAAAACCATTTGAATTAAGTGTTTTAAAAGAGAGGCTTAAAGAGCTTCTCTAATGGTAATTTACAGTTAGTATTTAATATTATGGGTGCTTGACGTTTTTATCGTGTTATGATAACATCGATACATGATAAGCAGTTTTGCGGGCAAGCTTGCCGAAGATATTTTTTATGATCGCAAAACGAAAGAAACTCGTAAATTTCCACCTGAAATTTATAGGGTTGCAAGAAGAAAACTGCTCTATCTATATGAAGCTGAAGTTTTAACTGACCTTAGAGTGCCTCCTAATAATAGACTAGAAGCATTAAAAGGAGATCTTAAAGGTTACTACTCTATTCGTATTAATAAGCAGTGGCGCATTGTGTTTAAGTGGGCGAACCAATCAGCCAGTGAAGTAACGGTAGTTGACTACCACTAAGTGAGGCTAGAATGGCAATAAGAGCACCTAAAAACCCTTTTCATCCAGGAGAAATCCTCCTAGAAGAGTTCATTGAACCTAATGAGTGGACACACACGTTTGTCGCTGAACAGCTGGGCTGGACCAAGGCTAAGCTTAGTGAGTTGGTAAATGGAAAAAGGGGAATTAGCGCAGAAACAGCCTTAGATCTATCAGAATTTTTAGGAACAACAGCAAAACTATGGATGAACCTTCAGGCTACTTTTGACCTAGATAAAGCCAAAAAGAAAAGAGCAGCCTGACCTCGTGTTAATAGGGTTTAAGCTTATGGTTGTGAAATCAAAGTTTTTGGAATTCCTTTAGGAATCGCTGAGAGTAGTTGTTTAGTGTACTCTTTTTCAGGGTTTTCATAGATTGAAATACAATCTGCAAGTTCAACAACTTCACCACTGTTCATAACAGCAATCTCATCAGCAATAAATTTAACAACAGCTAAGTCATGAGAAATAAAGATGTAGGTCAGGCCCATTTCTTCTTGAAGATCTAATAAGAGGTTCAAGATTTGTGATTGAACAGAAACGTCAAGTGCAGAAACTGACTCATCACAAATGATGAACTCAGGCTCCACTGCTAAAGCGCGTGCAATACAGATTCTTTGTCTTTGGCCACCTGAAAATTCATGAGGATACCTGTTGATAACAGATCCATCTAAGCCAACTTTTACAAGAAGTTCTTTAGCCTTTTTAACCCTTTCTTCTTTGGTTTTAAAAAGTTTGTGAATGATCATAGGTTCCATAATAGCAGAACCGACTGTCATTCTAGGGTTTAAAGAAGCGTACGGATCTTGAAAGATGATTTGAAGATCACGTCTTAGATTACGCATTTCTTTTTTTGGTAAGTCGACAAGATTTTGTCCTTTATAAACAATATCGCCACTTGTGGGCTCAAGGAGCCTTAAAACCGTTCTTCCTAAAGTTGTTTTACCACATCCTGATTCGCCAACTAGCCCAAGTGTACGACCTTTTCTTACATTTAAAGTTATGCCATCAACGGCTTTTACAAAAGACAGAGGCTTTCCAAAAAAGTTTTTCTTTAAAGGAAAGTGCTTTTTTAAGTTTTTAATTTCAAGAATTACTGGATTTTCATTTTCATCAATTGGTCTTGTGAATTTTTCAATTTTTTCAGCGCTAACAACGTTTTCAATTTCACTTCCATCAGGATTCATGAAATCAGAAACCATAGGAAGTCTTCTTGGGTTAGACTCTAAAGAGGGTCTGCAGGCAAGAAGACCTTTTGTATAAGGGTGTTGAGGGTTTGTAAAAATCTGCTCAGTCTTACCTTTTTCAACAATGTCACCTTTGTACATAACTACAACTTCATCAGCGATGTCTGCAATTACTCCAAGGTCATGTGTAATGAACAAAATACTCATGTTAAATTTCTTTTGAATGTCAGCCATGAGTTCTAGAATTTGCTTTTGAATTGTAACATCAAGAGCTGTTGTTGGTTCATCAGCAATTAAAAGGTCTGGAGAGCATGCAATAGCCATTGCAATCATAACACGTTGTCTTTGGCCTCCACTCATTTGGTGAGGGTAGCTTGATATGCGTCCTTGTGGATCAGGAATCCCAACTTGATCAAAAAGCTCAGCTGTTCTTTTTAAAGCGTCTTCTTTGTTTAAGTTTTCGTGAAGCATAAGAGTCTCAGCAACCTGATCTCCAACAGTGAATACAGGATTTAAACTTGTCATAGGCTCTTGAAAGATCATTGATATTTTTTTACCACGAACTTTTCTCATCTCAGGCTCTGAAAGTTTTAACAGATCCGTTCCATCAAATAAAATTTCACCAGATGCGATTTTACCAGGAGGTGTTGGAATAAGTCTCATGGTAGCTAGAGATGTTACACTCTTACCAGATCCAGACTCTCCAACTAAACCAACTGTTTTACCTTTTGGAATGTTAAAGGAGATTTTTTTTACTGCATTTACGGTGCCTTCATCAGTCTGAAAATTAATCACCAGGTCTTTGATTTCTAGCTGAGTACTCATGGTTTGGCCCCTTTTTTAAAGCAGTGTTTCCAAAGTCGTATAACGAGTTTCTTTATATTGAAAAATACTATAAAACACAAAGCTTATCATGTGAGGAGAGCTTGTGAAGTCCGTCGAAATTTCAGATAGAATTAAGTATATAGAAGATGTATTTGTTAAAGAAACAGAATTGATGAAAAACATAGCAAAACAGCTCGAAGAGGATAAAAAAGCAATACAGGTGAGCCCTTATGAAGGGAAAATTCTAAGGCAGCTTGTTCAAATGAACAAGCCTAAGAATGTTGTAGAAATAGGCAGTCTATATGGTTATTCTTTAAGCTGGATTTTAGAGGGTGTTGATGACGAGGCCAAGGTCTGGTCTGTGGAAAACTCCAAGGAAAACTTTGATAAATCTATAAGCAATATTAATATCCACAATAAACATAACCAAGCCCAGTTGGTGCATTCAAGCGGTTTAGACTTTTTAGAAAAATGGGATAAAAAAGAGAAAATAGATTTTTTATTTATAGATGCAGATAAAGGTAATTACTTAAATTACTTAAAACTAGCGGAGCCTTACTTATCAAAAGGGTCTGTTGTGGTGGGGGACAACACGTTCTTGTTTGGACATGTTCTAAGTGATGAGCCGCCAGAGAACTATTCAAAAAACACATGGCTTAAAATGAGGGAGTTTAATTCAATTCTTGGAGGCTCAACAGGAGAGTACACAGGAATGATGCTGCCCACTCTTCAGGGAATGAGCATAGGGATTAAAAATTGAAATTATCCAAAAGAAACTCGTAAAAGAAATGTTGCGACTCTATAGACAGAGCACTCAGATTTAAGAGAGGGTTTACTGAAATTTGGGAGAGCTGTGAAATTCAAAAGAAATTTGATTATCAAATAAAACTTCGATCTCTTTTAGAGTGGAGTTAGGGGTGATTTCTTCAGCAGACTCACAAGATAAATCTATAAACGTATAGAGATAGCCTTGATCCTTCCAGGTTCCATTATTTGCTATAAAACTTAATGTTGTAAAGCCTGGTTTTGGTTCCCCTGTACCCCAGCCAACAAAAGAAAATAAACCTTCATAACCGTGGGAGCTAAGTTTATCAAATTTTAGACCAACAAAAGAAAAAAAGATATCCTCACTGAGATTGCCAAAATTCAAAGTTGCAACCCTTAGCTGACAAGTCCTGTTGCTGAATAATAGGGATTTTTGCCCGTGATAAACTCGACCAGGTTCTAACCCAGGTTCTAACTGCAGGAAAACCTGCCTTGATGTATCACGTCTTTGAATTAGCCCTTGTGTTTCATTAATTCTATTCTGCAATTGTATTGCTGCTGAACTTTTTTTGTCGTCCACTTCATTGAAGTCACTTAATAGAGTATCTAGAGAGCGCTCTAGATATACAATTATTTGATCATCATTTCTCAGCAAAGAGTTTAAAGTTATACTATCACTATCTAAAGCCTGTACATTTAAAGGCGCCAGAACTAAAAATACATATAGGTAAATATTCTTCATAATTAAAACTTCCTCTTAATTTGTTAGTTTGCAAGAATTGAATAGCAAAATTTGTGCCCACATTACTAATATTAAGAGCTAATCTATTAATGGAAGAGTATATTCAAACTGTCTAAGTGGAGGCGCAAATTGTCACTGCAAACGGCTGAAGAGCCTCTTTAGAGGCTCTTTTAAAACACTAAAATAAATTATTTAATGCTTATTAGTGTTCTTTGGCCACAAGTTTTGCCAATTCTCTGGAGTGCTTGTGGCGTTTGAAGCTTTTAAGGTTTTTAAAATCTCTTTTGAAACCTTAACTTCTTCTAGAGCTGTTTCGCCTAAAACTTTTCCACAAGCTTCAAGAACTGCTGCTGAATCAATTCCGTGATAAGCATAAATTTCTTCAGGGCGTCCACACTTAGAGTGCTTTCTTACAGCTAGAGCTTCATGTTTAACACCAACAATTGAGCCTAGGTTATCAAGTAAACCTGGTTCGCCATCGTGCACACTTACAATTGGAATACGGCGTCCTGAAAGTGTAGCGGTGTCACCAGTTCCAAGGTTTGCACTTTGTGATGTCAGGTGAAGGTCAGCATTAATTCCAAGGTATTGCTTTAAATAGTGGTAATTGTTTTTGTGAGCAATGTTTCCTGCAAGTAAGTCAGTGTTTGTTGTCACAATCACATTTGCATAAATGCCTTTTTTAAGAAGTTCGTTAGAGGCTTTAATAGCTTCAGTTGTAAGGGACCCAAGGGAGAAAATGTTTACAACGTTATCTCCTGGCTCATAGCCTCTATAGCCACTGTAATCGATAAGCTTGTAAGCTCCGGCTAAAACTTCTTCTCTTAAAACTTTAAACATCTCAGCTTCAGAGACTGAAGCAACGGTTGCTTCATCTACTCCGCCACTGATTCCAGAATCTTTAAAGTTTAGCTCACCTGTTTGATCCATTTTAAATCTTTTTTGCTTTTTAAGATATTTAAGAAGGTCTTTTTGCTCAGCTCCTCTAGTCACACCTCTTACAAGCACCCCAGTTTTTTCCTGATTGGTATTGTTAAAGTGTTCTTTAAGAGAGTGGCAGAAAATCCAATCAAGCTCTTGGCAGAAGAACGGCTCCCAAGTCATTTGGTTTGGAATTTGAAAATCAGATTTCCAACCGTGCTGAGCGCCTTCAGGAGAAAGCGTTACACCAGAAGGTGTTCCAACAGCTATGAAGCTAGATTTCCAATAAAGGTTATAAAAGAACTGGTCATGTGCACGCTTTAAGAAAAAGTCATAAACCGTCATTAGTGGCATTAAAGGTATTCCAAGAATGTCTCTCATTCTACCAAAAGAACCTTGGCATGACATAACGTTTGCCTCAGCAA
Organism: Bdellovibrionales bacterium; assembly: GCA_050633065.1. GTDB lineage: Bacteria > Bdellovibrionota > Bdellovibrionia > Bdellovibrionales > UBA1609 > JALZUR01. The sequence goes on along the minus strand of JBOEFV010000048.1, from coordinate 19,122 downwards.
TTTCAAATCTTAAAAATCTGTCTGATACATCTTGTCCCGGAATTAGATCAGGAGCTTTTTTATCTTTTACGCCGTAATCAGCTTCTTTATCTGTTACATGAGAGGCTTCAAATATTTTCCCGTCCATTGTAGGGTTAAGGTTTGTACTTGTTCCCACATCAGGAGCCATTGAAACCATTAACTCAGAAGCTGTTTTCCAAAGTTTTTCAGAATCATTTAAATCTTTCTTGGGAGTATTTGCAATTCTTGTTAGCTTTGAAGTTAACTGCCCAAGCATCCACTGTGTGTGAGGGTAGCTTGCCATCTTAAGGTTAATCCCTAAAGAGTCAGGAAGGTTTTCACCGATTTCTTTTCTAAATTTAGCAGTGTTTTCATCTTTTATTTTGTGTTGCTCTTTGATGTCTTTAAAGAGCTTGTCACCTCTAGTTTTTAAGAACTTTCCTTCAGGAGAACTGTCTTTAAATCTTCCAAAGAATTCATCTTCTTTAAGGCCTGAGTTTAGGCGAAGTGTTTTCATCTCATCTCTTGAAGGAAGAGCTGAGTGGTTTCCACTCTGAGCTTCCATCTCAAGACCCCAACCTTTAAGAGTGTGAGCGATGATCATAGTGGGTCTGTTTGTAGACTCTTTTGATTTTAACATCGCATCAGTGATTTGTTTTAAATCATGTCCACCAAAAGAACGTAGTGCTTTCCAGATTAATTCAGATTTATTTTCTTTTAAGAAAGTTTTAAGTTTTGGAAAGTCTTTTCCTAAGCTTGTTGCAAGCTCTTTGTGGTCTTTAATAAGAAGAAGAGATTGAAGCGTGTAATCATCAAGAGTGTTCTCTAGTAGATTTTTGAACTCTTCTCCGCCTTTGGCTTTAAAAAGCTCTAAACGCTCAGTACTGTGTTGAAGTTCAATCACTTCCCATCCGTTAGCACTCATTGTTTTTGAAATACGAGTAGCGTCTGTTCCGCCTAAAACCTCTTTGTTCACCATTCTGTGGCCATCAAGACTTTGTCTATTGTAATCAACAATCCAAGTTAAGTTTCCAAGTTCTCTTTCTGCAAAATCAGGAACAGCTTCAAATAAAGAACCTTCTCTAAACTCAGCGTCTCCAATTAAAGACCAAAAATGCGCATCAGGAACATTGTATCCGTGATTCTTTGCAAATCTGTAAGCTAGTGCAAGATAACCTGCGTTTACTGGCGGAATACCAACAGTTCCTGAAGGAAAGAAGTTATGATGATCAGGATCAAAAACAGAGTGATAAGATTGAAATACAGGTTCGCCGTTTTGAGAAAAAGCTCTTAGGTTTGACATTGCAGTGTTGCAATCTTTAATCGACATTTTGTCTAAACCGTTTTCTAAAAATAAATCTAGTAGATAGTTAAATGAGTGATCTGCTGGAGATGCATGGGGTTTGTTGGCAATGTGATCAAAGCCAGATTTTACATAAAGGTGTAAAGCTCCCATGATGTGTAAAGCACTTGAGCTTCCAGAAGAGTGGCCCCCAACTTTTGGGTCGCCTTTTGATTTCTTACGGTCGTTGTTGGCCATAAAAATCATTTGATTTGCAAGGTAATGGGCTCTTTTAAAAATCGATTCTGAGTTTTTAAAATCTAGTTTTGCCATATGTGTTCTCCGTGTTTTTCAGTAGTAAAAAAGTATCCAAACGGTAAGTGGTGATTAAGTCAATCTTTGTGTTTTATATGAGTTTAAGGGAGGGATTTGAGCTTATGTTTCTAACACAAAGTCCCAAAAAATGCGGATTTTCTTATCTTTTCCCCTCATTCCTTTTGGAGGGTTGGGGAAGGGCGCTGCAAGCCTGAGTGCTTGAATCGCGGCCGTATCAATGGCCTTGTTTCCAGAGGTTTTTAAAAGAGCAATTTCTTCAAGATAGCCATCTTTATCAAGAGTGATTTGAACAGAAGTTCGCTTTTTCCCGATGGCTGCAGGGCTTCTTTTTGTGGCGTAAATAAAAGAGACTTCTTCACGAATGAGTGGATTCCAGTGGCTTCTAAGCTGCCCTTTAATTCTTGAGTAAAAAGAAAAGTACTTTGTGCGTCGAGTGTTTAAAAGAGTGAACTCGCCGTCTTCAATACCCTCAAGGTCATCATCAGTTTGGCTGGGCCCTACAGGCTTCATAGCACTTTCACTCTCTTGTGAAGCTAGAGTTTTTAAGAACTTCATTCGTCTTTGTGCAATAGTGTTTTGATTTAAAGAGCTTTTTAAACCTTGTAAGCCAAAATCCTTTTTTACAGGAGCGCTCTTTGTTTGGTGTGCAGGCTTAATCAATAGTGCTTCTGCTGAGATCATGGCCTTAGAAGCTGTCACAGACATTTGAGCAGGGCGTTGCTTACTGTTTTGAAAAGCTCCATTGTTTTGAGCTTTGGTTTCTTTTTTAACGGTTTGGTCATTAACACTTAAGAATTTTGAGTCTTTTGGTGCTTCATCGTTTATGGAATTTTTACTCTGATCAACAACTTGTTTTTTGTCTAAATCAACGAGCTCAATTTGTGTTGAAAGGTCTTTGGTTTTATCAACAATTTTGTGATCAAGAAGTCTTTTGAGCTCATTATAAAAGATGAAGTCACTAAAAGTTGCGATGGTGTAAAAAGCGCCTAAATGCAGCATTATAGAGGCTAGCACTAGAAAAATTAGTTTTTTGGCATCTTTTTTCATCACTTATAGTATCGGATACAATAGAACTCTTTTAAAGGCGAGTTTTTCTCACTTGGAAAGGTTACAATATTCATTTAATCTTTACATTATGCGTTTAAAAGTATCTGGAAAAACTGACATTGGGCAGAAGCGGAAAATCAATCAAGATAGCATTTTGATGGACTCAAAAAGCAAGCTCTTTGTCGTGGCAGACGGCATGGGGGGGCATAAAGGCGGTGAAGTTGCCTCAAGAATGGCCTGTGAAGCCATTCAAAGGGTGGTTCAGGAAGCACTGGCTGCAGGTGTTCACAGCCCTATGGAGCTTTTAAGGCGAGGTTTTGAAGAAGCCACTCAAGCGGTTTACCTTGAAGCGAATAAACCAGGGGGAGATGACCTTCATGGTATGGGGACCACAATGGTGGCCCTCTTTATTTATGAAAAAGTCGCGTATATCGCTAATGTAGGGGATTCTAGGGCATATGTGTTCAAAAACGACCTACTTTGGAAGGTTACAGAGGATCACTCTTGGGTGAATGAGCAATTGAGGTCTGGTGTGATCCAGGAGGCTGATTTAGAGCATGTTCAAGGTAAAAACGTGATCACAAGGAGTGTGGGCTTTGCCCCAGAGGTTAATGTAGATATCTTTTACCGGGAGCTTCAGGTTGGTGAAAAGTACCTCCTTTGCTCTGACGGGCTCCATGGTCTAGTTACAGACACATGGATTCAGAACCGAATTTCGACTGGATCAATGGATACTTTTGTGGATGACTCTGTCTTAGAAGCCAATAACAATGGGGGAGACGACAATGTGACTTGCCTTTTTGTTGAGGTTGAATCATGATTGACGCAGCAAGGTAGAAGAGAATGTCACAAGAGCAGATCACAGTAGTAGTCACATCAAACAATAAGTTAAGCACTCGTACGCTTACATTTTCTAAGTCTTGGCTGGCCTTTGTTACAGGTATGACTCTACTTTTTGGAGGCCTCTTGGGCTTTGTGGCGTTTGATTACTCACAACTGCTTGTTAAAGAGTCTAAAAACAAATTCTTAAAAGTACAGAATGAAGACTTAAAAGCTCAGGTGAAGGGCTATTCTGAAAAAATGGAAGCTGTTCAAGTTGATTTAGAAAAGATCAATAGGTTCTCAAGAAAGCTTCAGGCGATTACAGCAACGGGCGAAGAACACGAAAAGCAACTTGAATTAAGTTTAGGAACTCCTCTTATTGAAGAGGGTGATGAGAGAAGCCCATCAAGTCTTAGCACTCAAACTATGGAAGATAGAATTCCAAAGCGTAAGACTGGTGGCTCATGGTTTCCAGTTTTTAAAACAAGTAAGACAAGTTATTCATTTATGAACCCGCTAGATCAGGCGGATTTGACACTAAGTTTTGAAAAAACATCAGTTAAAGCAAAAAGAGTTGAAAGAGAAGTGACACTTTTATTTGAAAGAATTGCTTCTCAAAGAGATTTGTTAAGTGCAACTCCAAGTGTGAGACCAACTGGTGGTTGGTTGTCATCAGGTTTTGGATATAGAACTGATCCGTTCACAAAAAGAAAAAAGCTTCATAAAGGAATGGACTTTGCTGCAAACATTGGAACGCCAATCTATGCTCCTGCAGACGGCACAGTTTCTTTTGCGGGGCGTGAAGGTGGATACGGTAAAATTGTATCAATAGATCACGGCTACGGCCTTGTGACGCGCTTTGCGCATACATCAAGACTACTTGTTAAAACAGGGCAGAAAATTAATCGTTGGGACTTGATTGCCGAAGTGGGAAATACGGGGCGTTCATCAGGGCCTCACCTGCATTATGAAGTTCGTTTAAACGGAGTTCCTGTAAATCCAGAAAAATACATTTTATCAAATTAATCTAAAAGGGCGTCGATGAAGTTTAAGCAGATTCTTTCACTCGTTTTGGTTTCTTTTTTATTTGGATGCTCTTATGGCTGTGGTGAAAAAGAAAAATACGAAGAAGAAGTTTATGAGGATCTTGCTCCAGAAGAAGAGCCTGAAGAAACTTTTGAAGAAGAATTTGGGTATGAAGAAGGGGTTGAAGAAAGTGCTCCTGAGTCTGAACCTACTGAAGAGGTTATAGAAGAAGAGTTTCCAGAAGTTGAAGATGAGCCTATAGTTTCAGATTTGGATGACACCCCTGTTGAGCCTGAAATTCCTGAAGAAGTTACAGAGTATGCGGATGATGAAGGGGAGTATGAACCGATGATTGGAGAAGAGTCACCGGAAGAGTATGAAGCAGTTGAATATGATGAGCAAAACTACCCTGATGAAATGTGAGTCTACCTAATAGCCTCTCTAATAATACCTTGATTTTGTAAAACCCAGCGGCCAAAAGAATTTGATTCTGGAGTAGAAAGGCTTTGATTATTCTGAATGCGTCTTAGGTTGTCGCGCTGTCTATTCTTTGCATGAAAGCGCTCGTTACCAATATTGTATAAGGTTGCAACAACACCGGGGTTGTTTGAAATATCAAACCTAGCGATTTGAGCATATGCTTGGATACTTTTTTTAATTGTTGCGGCTGTATAGTAGACAACACGCTCATTTGTAAGAATATCACTGTAGGCTTGGTGGCTATTGCCGTTACGTCTAAAGCTTATTCTTGGAATGTTGGTGGCTCTAGAAACCATATCACTAACCATTAAGGCTCTTAGTGGGCTTAATTGCCCTAGTCCAAAAGATTTTCCAACACCGTTAGGGTTAAAGTATGTTTTATTAAAGGCTTTGTATGCGCCGTTTTGTGGGGTAAAGGCGTGTATAAGGCCGCCATTTTTTTTCTGATACCATGTGTTTACAACGCAATACCAAAAATCATAGTCAGAATTTATTGATCTACACTCATTATATTGGGGTAGAGACATCTCTGCAAAAAGTGCATTGTCAGCGTCCTGGTCAACCCACTCATTAGTCATGCGTCTTTGAATATTTTTATCTTGTAAGTGATCGGCTGTTCCAACATTAAGAGCGTGCTCTCCGGCGATAGCACCGGCGATATGCATAGGGTCAATACCGAACTTATTTGCAGCATCTCGAATTTGTCTTTTCAGCCCGCTTAAGGTTCTAAGGGCTGAGTTTAAACTAGCCTGCTTTTTTGTGGCAACCCTGCGGTGATCTCTTTGTACAATAGGGGAGTCAAACATTCCCTCTAGATACTGTGTTCGAGAAATTGCAAAGGACGTTTGCGAAATGAATAATGCACTTAATGTAAAAATAGTTATTTGTTTCATGTGAGATCTAAAGCAAATATGAGGCCAGCTTTATCAAGTTCTTATGGTGATAGGTAGCCTTAGGTGTAAAATTATACAGGGCTTATAACAAAAATTGTCATCAAGATTTAGTGCTTAAAAATCCAATTTAAGCCCTCTCTCCAATCAATCGTACGAATAGGAGTCCCATGAATTCCACCATTATAAAGAAAGTATTTAATGGGATAGTTTTGGTAGCTTGCTCTGATTTCATCAAAGCTTTGTTTTAGATGTTGCCAAGGAAGAACAGAGTCCTTGCTCCCGTGTGCAAAAATAATAGGTTTTTGATCGTCTATATAAGGAATATTTTCTTCAGGCATATTCACAGCAGTTCCTAAAAAAACTAATCCTGAAAGAAGCTTTGAATATTCGGATGATTTTGCAAGAGTCCAGCAAACAAGTCCTCCAGCAGAGCCGCAAGATAAAACAATTTTCATTTGAGAGTTTTGGTGGTGAAGGCGTTTAATCATTCTCCCAATAGCATTAGCTCCTGAAGAGTTTAAGCGGGCAGTTGGGCTAAGGTATACGCCTTTATTTCTAACGGTTAAATTTTTTAAGCGATTGAAGTTTCCACTAAATGTCCAATCATCAAAACCTAAATCTTTATTTCCACCGGCTCCATGAATAAAGATCACAGCAAAAGAGGCGCTGTTAATGGCCCCGGCCTGGTGTGTGCTTACACCGGCTATTCGGGTTTTAATGTAATAGTTCTCAGGTAAAAGCTCCACTCTGCTTGGAAGTGCTCTTTTTACAGGGATTTCATCTCTGCCGTTAACGTCTCTCATTTCATCATAATCAATCACCTGAAAAGCTCGATTGTGCCTGCTTTCTAAAACACGCTCGTGAGAAAAAGCACTGTTCTTAAATGAGCTTAATGACTGAGAGAAGGCAGCTTGAGTAATTCCAAATGATATAAAAATAAAGAGTATAAGGTTCATGTTTACCTTCTTGTTGGGTGGCCTATATAGATCCCGAGCATGTCACCAAAGCGTCCAAGTAGATTAGGGCCGTTTTTAGAGGTGTCTCTAATCTCAGCGGCTTGCCTTTCAATATCTCGTGCTGCATCGTCAATTTCTCTCATTGCAGAGTCAATTTCCGCTTGAGCCTTATCAAATTCAGATAGTGGTCTTTCAGCTCTTGCCTGGCTTTGGTTTGCGGTATCTTTAATTAAGACATAGCGGCCTTGTAATGGAGATGTTTGCATCACGCTTGCAAGAATCCACTTATGGCCAGAAGGCGCCTCTGGTAAAGATTCATTCTCTTTGATCGTAACCTCAGCCACAGCATTCTCTAATAACCAATCTCTTCTTTCTACAGCTTCTTGAGCGCCTTTAAAGCGACGGGCTCTTTCGGCGTTCATCTCTGCAACAAGTTCAGGGATTCCATTTCTCTTTGCTCTTTCAATAGTTTCCCGCATTTGTCTTGCCTCAAGAGCTTTTTTTGCATCTCGTTCGTCATACTGTCGTTGGATTGTGTCATATAAAGCTTCAAGAGAAGTTTTATGAGGTTCAGCTCTATTCTCTGTGGCTGCGCCAAGTTCAAAAACAACGGAGCCATCTTCCTTAACTTCTTTAAGAGACCACCTAAGATAATAGAATGGAGTTTGCTTAAGTTCTTCTCCTGGGTAGATACGTTTTGTTACAGAATTTGTTTCAGGGTTAATGCGCTCTTGAAGAGTCTCTGCAAAATTAAGTTGTCTCTCTTCTCGGGGTAGTTCATGGCGAAAGTTCGCTCTGGCAAGTAAGCGCATAACTACGCTGCTGTTATTCTCAGACATGGACTCAAAGGTGAAAGAATAAACTGAGTTCCTAGGGGGCAAAGAGTCATTAGCCTCTAAAACCATAGGCTCTCCTACAGCTCTGGGCTCTCCGATTAAAAAACTTGCGCAGTAAGGGCCCCCAAAAGCATGGAGAGAGAAAAATAAGCCAAGGGTTAAGTTTATTAAAAATACTTTTTTACTAATTTGTTTAAAATGCATTAGCAGTCCCACTTTCAGGGCTAAATTAGCAAGAACAGTGCCTGTGAGGTGTGGTTTATTTCTTTTTGAGGGGATTTAGTGGGTAAAAGCGATGAAAATCTATACGCCTGTATTTTAAGTATCCAGTTTATTGATATGTGAGTTTAAATAAAAAAAGCCTCCCAAATTGAGAGGCTTTCAAAATTAGTTCTTTTATAAGGCGAAATATTAACGCTTTGAGAACTGAGTAGCTTTTCTGGCTTTGTGTAAACCGTACTTTTTTCTCTCAACCATTCTAGGGTCACGAGTAAGAAGGCCAACAGCTTTAAGAGGTGGTCTGTGAGTTTCATCAACTCCAGAAAGAGCTCTTGAGATACCGTGTCTCACAGCACCAGCTTGTCCAGTAAGTCCGCCACCTTTAACAGTTACGAATGCATCAAATTGACCTTTAGTACTAGTCACTTCAAATGGCTGAAGTACAAGTTGTCTTCTTACAGGGTCAACTACGTAGTCTTCTAATTTTTTACCATTAATAACAATTTTACCAGATCCTTCTTTTAGGAAAACTCTAGCGGCACTAGTCTTTCTTCTTCCAGTTGCATAAAAAACGTTAGACATAGATTAAGACTCCTTAAGTGTAAGTAGTTCAGGTTTTTGAGCAGCGTGTGGGTGCTCTGAACCAGCGTATACTTTTAATTTTTTAATGATTTGTGATGATAGTATATTCTTTGGAAGCATACCTTCAACAGCTTTAGTGATAATTCTGTCAGGATTCTTTTCAAGCATTTCTTTATAAGAAGTCTCTTTGATTCCACCAAAATAACCAGTGTGTCTGAAGTAAGTTTTTTGTTCAGCTTTCTTACCGTTTACTTTGATTTTCTCAGAGTTGATCACAACTACGAAATCACCAGTGTCTACATGTGGTGTGTACTGAGGTTTATTTTTTCCTCTAAGAGTTTGTGCGATCTCTGTTGAAAGTCTACCTAAAGTCTTTCCAGTAGCGTCTACAATCCACCACTTTCTCTCAATTTCATTTGGTTTTGCGTTCCAAGTTTTCATATGCTCCTGCCATTGTAATATGCGCCTAATACGTGATTAGGCTTAAATTCGTTCAAAACGAAACTCATGATCTATGATTTGATGCACTTTTTGTCAAGTTCTGCTGGGTATTTAACTCTATGAAGGCGAAGTCCAAGGGCTGGAGCTGTACCAAAGGCCTTAGAGCGGTCCTTCATGTCCAAAACCCCTCTAATTTGCTCCTGAGACAGGGATTTTTGCCAATACTGGTGTAAAAGGCAGCCAACCATGTTTCTAACCATTTGCTTTAAGAAGCCTGTCCCTGAAATATGGGCCTCTAAAGTGCTTCTAGAGCTTCTAACCCATTTAAATTGTGTGATTTCTCTAACCGTTGTGGCTACAGGGGTTCCTGTAGTTTGAAAAGATTTAAAGTCATGCTCACCTAAAAGGCACTCGCTAAGCTCATTTAGGTAGTTTTCATCTACTTTGCTTGGCACCCAGTGGGAGTATCTTGAGGTGATAGGGTTTGGGGCTACACCGTCTTGAAGACTATATATATAGGTTTTTGAAACGCTGTCGTGAAGAGCATGAAAACTCTCAGGGGCAAAAAAAGCCTCCTGCACTCTAATGGATTCAGGTAAGAAGCGGTTAAGCCCCCTGACCCAGTCAAAGCGTTTAGAGTCCCCTTTAAGGTCAAAGTGTACAACTTGCTGATCTGCGTGAACACCAGCGTCTGTACGGCCGGAGCCTGTTGTTGGGGTGTGTTCTTCAGTAAGAGAAAGAATAGCTTTTTCAAGTTCTCCTTGAATGGTGAGGCCTTCTTGTTTTGTTTGTTTTTGCCAGCCCAGGTAGCCTGTGCCGTCATATGAAATGTGTAACCTCATTCTTGTCATGAGGTATTACTTAATACTCAAAGCTTAATCCGGCAAGAAAGATGAAGCCGTTTATATCAAAGTCGTCATCAAAACTGATAACAGAGCGTCCTTCTAAAGAAATGTAGGCATTATTGATTCCAAAATCTTTATCAAGTTCTAGAGCTGCACTTTTCTCTAACCAACCAAGGTTTAACAAAACCCCGCCGCCAACATGTGCTCCAAGTATTCCAGCTCTTCTAAAAGCGTCAAAGCCACTACGAAACTCTGTCACAGTAGTGTAATCAAGAGCGCCTGTAGCAAAAGGTAAAAACAGTTGGTCGTTCATAAATTTAAATTTATAAATCGCCCCTAAGCTTAGTGGAAAAGCCATGAGGGTGTATTTTTCCTGGGCCTCTTCGCCTGCGTTGACATTACCAGCCCCGACAAATCGTCCTTTTCCTCTAGCGTATGATATGCCAAGACCTGCTTTTAAACTTAAAGACCGAAGGTTTTTAAAAGGTTGCCACTCATATTCAAAGTAAGCTGTTGTAATAGAGGTGGAGTCATAAAGTTGCTCAAATAAAGATGTGTCGCCAGCGTCAGGTTCTTGAGGGAAGTTTTCAAGATTAAGACTTCCACCTTTTACGTGAATGAAGCCTTCAAGAGGAGATTTGTCATATTTATAGTGGTATTCATTTCCACGACTGATTTTATAAAGCCCTTTTTCTTGGTTAGGGTGGTAGATGTACTTACCTTTTTTCGTCGTGATGATTTGAGTGTTGGGGTTGAGCTTTGGAGTTCTCTCCTTAGGTATTTCATCAACATCAAAGTTAAAATCTTCGTTTAGAGATTGAGTATCAAGTTTTGAGTCATTGTTTACTTCAGTTAAAAACTCGTCTTCACTAAACTCAATTTCTTCAAGCTCAACAAGCTCTTCTTCAGCAAGGGCTGTTTGTGCACTAAAGATAAAAAGAAAAAGAAGAAAAATATTTTTCATAAGTTATTTTATTTTACTAAATGCCTTAGGGTTGATTAAACCAAATAGAAGTAGAACTAGACCCAGATAAGCCGCTAAAGCTGTAAAAAGCCCATAATGAACACTTAAATAAGCAAAGCCGTAAAAAGGATAAAGCGCTACTTGAGCATATTTCTTTGAAGAGGGGTGACTTCTGATCCAGTCAGCTCCCATAGGGCCGTAAACATTATAAAGGTGAATAATTTTGTGCCCAATTTTGTTGGTGAATAAGAACTGCTTTCTAAATTTTCTAAAAAGATTAACTTGGTGAGCCTGGTCTGATCCATAAGTTGCCGTCGTTATAAAGCATGAATTCTCAGCGATGATTCCAGCAACCTGGCTCGGTATGATGTTAAAATCAGGGCACGTGCCTCCGGGACAATAAGTTGCATCGTCCATAAGTTGAGAAACGGTACCGCTTGAATCAATAGTTGAAGCTCTAACAAAATAAGATATGGGCTTTTCGGTGGTGCTGTTCTTTAGCCCTCCAAAGCGGTTGTCATCAAAAACGGCAATATTGCTAGGGGTTTCTGTGACAAGTAGGTCTGCTGACTTTGCTGATGCAACATAAGGCTGAGCGTCTACAAAACTTGTTGAAGATATAAAAAGCCGGACCTCTTCAACTTCGTTTGTGATGCTAGTTGAAGCTCCGTAGGCATCAAAGGCGTTTGCAATGGTGAAGCTTGGTCTGTGAATTTCATTTTGATGAGTGGCCTCATCTTCAGAATATAGATAGCCACCCTCATCTCCAGGCGCTACAGCCAGATCACAAAATCCAAAGTTTGTATCTGTTCCGTCAACTGGAGTGCCACAAGTTGCAGGTTTTATTAAAACTCCAAGAGCTGGATCTGGAGAGTAGACAATGATAGTGATAGATTTTGTTGCTGTTAAATCAGTATGAGATGTCCCAAGCCCCACAGAAACGGTTAAAGAGCCACTTATTTTGGTGTTGGGATCTCCGCTTAGAGCACAAGTTTGTGTGGTTTCATCAAAAACAGCAAATGTTGAAGCATCAGTTTTGATCTGATTACAAAGGTCTCTCCATTTTATGGGAACTGTTGCCGTTTGGTTGGAGCCGGAAACTGTTGTGGTGTTCTCACCAACTTTTCTATTGGCTGAGCCAGTGTCTCCAGTGGCTGGAGGGATGACGGCATAAGCGCGAAGGCCTGTAACATCAGAGCTTTCTTTAAATCTAATAGTAAGAGCTGAATCACCATTTACACGAGCTTCATGGCAACCGTGAAAAGCGCCTCCGGTCCCAACGGTGCCAGAATCAGCGCTATCATCTAGTGAAAACCCACAATTGTTATACTCTGTTGTTGCGCCGGATAGGTATGTTCCAACAAAAACACCCCATACTGTCGTAACAGGGTCTGTTCCGATATTTTGTGAAGAACCGCTGACAGTTTCAATGGTCACTTCAGCATGTGCTGGTAGAATATAGAATAATGATAAAAAGAAAAAAACTTTAATACCCACATAATAATTTGAGCATATTAGGCTTAAAGGGTCTACCTTATTCTAATTTGTTGATTAAATAGGGTTTATTTTGTTTTGGGAATGTTTATATTGGAGATTCCGTCATATTTAACGTTGTCAGTGTTTGCGCTAAGCTTATTTTGGCTGCCACAGTTTTGGAAGAAAAACACCACTAGAACTAGGGGTATGAGGGTATAAATTTTTTGTAACACAGTCTTCATTTAACTTTCGATCTCCTAAAAACCTGTCGACAGATTTTTGAAAAACTTTAGACATTTGGCGTATAAAGTTTTTCAAAAGAGCGGTTTCACGAGATTTTTAAGAGGAAGATCGGAGTTTTTAAAACAACTCCGGTGAACTGTTGCTATAGAGCTGCAATATTTTCAGCAATTTGAATAGCGTTTGTAGCAGCGCCTTTACGGATATTGTCTGCAACAACCCAGAACAACCACCTTTTAGGGTTGTCTACGTCTTTTCTAATTCTTGAAACAAAAGTTTCATCAGATCCTGAAACTTCAACCTGAGTGTCAAAACCCTCAAGCCTAACGTTTAAGCCTTCTTGCTCATTTAAAGCTTTTAGCACTTGTTCAGATGTAAGCTCTTCTTCAAAAGTAACCCATGCACTTTCAGCGTGACCATTTTCAACAGGCACTCTAACAGTTTGAGCGCTTACAGATAAATTAGGAAGGTTTAGAATTTTCTTAGTTTCTTTCATGATCTTTTGTTCTTCAGAGCTAAAGCCAAAATCATCAAAGCCACCTATTTGTGGAATGCAGTTAAAGGCAATTTGAGTCGGAAACACATTAGGCTCAACAGAAGAGTCTTTAGACTGTGTGCGAAGCTCATTAAGAGCATCACGACCGCCACCGCTTACAGCTTGATAGCTTGCAACAGTCACATCCTTTAAAGTTCCTGCATTCTTAAGAGCTCCAAGAAGCACAACTAATTGAATTGTTGAACAGTTTGGATTTGCGTAAAGCTTATTGCTTTTGTTGATAAGGCTTTTGTTGATTTCAGGGCAAACCAGTGGGGTTTCAGGGTGAAGTCTAAAAGCGCTTGAATTATCAACTACATAAATGCCTTTTTCAGCAATTTTTGGGCTCCACTCTTCACTGATGTCCTCCCCAGTTGCAATGAATACTAAGTCTAAGTCATCAAATGCAGCTTCAGATAAAACTTCAACAGGATAGTCCTTGCCGTTAAAAGAGATGTTCTTGCCAAGGCTTGCTTTACTTGCAAAGGGTTTTAAATTTGTAACAGGGAATTTTCTATCTGCTAAAACTGTTAAAAATGCTCCGCCTACAAGTCCTGTAGAGCCAACTAATCCTACTCTCATTTTATGCTCCTACGCTTTTCTTTTTTTTAAAAAACTTCTTATAAGATCCTACAACTAAACCTAAGAAGGCGTAAGATACGAATAATACAAACAAAGTGATCTCGGGCCTAATAGCAACAAAGGCCAAGATGGCAACGCCAATAACTAAATACATAAAGGGAAGACTCTTTTTAAGATCAACGTCTTTAAAACTTCTGTATGGAAAGTTACTCACCATTGCAATTCCTGTTAAGAGAGTGATCACTAAAACAACAGGGCTTCCAACAGGGTCTAATCCTTGATCTTTAAAAGCTAAAACGGCACTGGCCACAATACCTGCGGCCATTGGAATGGGGAGGCCGAAAAAATGTGATTTGCTTTCAGCTTCAGTTTCAACCTCATCGTTGTCAGTCATAATGGCGTAAACATTAAAGCGCGCCAGTCTTAAAGCTCCACAAGCTGCATAGAAAAAACATGCAAGCCAGCCAATTCGTCCAAAGGGTTGTAGAGACCAAAGAAAAAGAAGAAGTGCTGGAGAAACTCCAAAACTTACAAGATCACAAAGAGAATCATACTGCGCTCCAAAAGGACTTTCAGTATTTGTCATTCTTGCAACTCTACCATCAAGAAGATCAAAGATTGCAGCGGCGACAATTGCATAAGCGGCAAATGTAAAGTCCCCCCTTACAGCCCTGATGATTCCAAAGAACCCAAAAAACATGTTCATGGTGGTGACAAGGTTTGGAAGAACATAAATTTCAACACCGAGTCGGTCTTTATGAACGAGTTTTCTTTTTACTTTTTTTTGTGATGGGTCAATGTCTTGGGAAGTGCTCATTAAGCTCCTAATACGTAATAAAGTCCCCAGAGGCCAAAACCGGCTAAAATAGGGAGTGTGAAGTTGTCATCTAAGTATTTGATTTCAACAAGTTCTGCTAAAGCCCCCCATAAGCCAGAAAGCGGAACTGCTAGGAAAATGCGGTGATCAAAAAAATCATTTGCTAAAAAATAAACTACAGAAGCGATAGAGCAAGCTAGAAAAGCTGCAAGACTTCCCTCTAAAGATTTAGAGCCAATCTTGTTCTTTCCATAAAGGATTCCAAAAGTACTTGCGATGGGGTCACCCACGCCTAAAAAGATAAGCGCTAAGATGACAACATCTCTTGGAAAAAGAATCGCTGCTAGTAATACACCAACAGCCATATAGCTCATTCCAGAAATTTTGTTTCTTTCTCCTTCGCGCATGCAAAATGAAAAAGACTCTTGAACCACTTTGTTTAGTTTTTCAGAATAAAGCCGTCCAAAATCCATAAGGAGAACAAAGCTTGTTGTGAAAGTCGCTACAGCAAGAAATGTATTGTAAGGAAGAGTCATGTAAACCCAGATGATGGCAAAAACACCACACACATGCCAAATCTTCCTTGCTATATGTAAATCATTTCTTTTTTGTAGCTTTAAAGTCATCTTAGATTTCCTCTGCCGGAGTGTCTAAGTTATGAGGCCAAACCTTTTGCTTCTTTTCTTTTGAAATGAAACTAGATTGAGCTGCTCTATGAGAGCACTGAAGAAGAGTTTTTTCATCAATGCCGATAGAGTTTAAAAGCTCATACTCCTCATTTGTATTTTGATTAAAAATACCAGGATCATCAGAGCTTAAAGTCACCCAAGCGCCAGCACTTAAAAGCTTTTTAATAGGATGCTCATCAATATTTTTAACTGCACCTGTTAAAATATTACTTGTAGGGCAAACCTCAAGCGGAATTTTGTTGTCCACTACAAACTTTAAAACATCTGGGTTTCTATAGCACTGAATGCCGTGTCCGATACGTTCAGCAAAAAGTTTGTTGGCAGAATCTAAAATATTAAGCTCAGAGTTTTCTTCTAAAGCTTCACCTGCGTGAACAGTAATCTTTAAACCAGCTTCTTTTGCCTTTTCAAAACATGGAGCAAAAGGGCCTGGGTCAAAACCAACTTCGTTGTCAGCAAGATCTATTCCGATGAAAGTTTTTTTGTTTTCAATGATGAAATCGACAACGTTTAAGTTGTCTTCAACTGATAAAATTCTTTGTAAAATACCAATAAAGCCAACGGCCATTGGGAAATCTTTTTCAGCTCTTTCAGCGCCTTTTACAAAAGCGTTGTGAATACTTTGAAAAGAAAGCTCGGGATGGTTTAGTGCCACAAATGTCGGTGCATAGCGAAGTTCAAGAATTTTAATTCCTTCATTAAAAGCATCTTCACAAGCTTCATATGCAATTCTTTCTAGAATTTCATCAGTTGCTAGGATTTTTTGAGTGTCTAAAAATTTATGAAGTGCAGAGCCCAAATCTTCCATTGGCTCCATGATTTTAAAATGATGCTCAAAAGAGCCCTCTTTTGAAAGGTCAAAACCAAACTGAGGAGCGAGCTCTTTAATAGTAGAGTCACGTAAAGAAAGTTCAAGGTGTCTGTGAAGTTCTGCTTTAGGAATGTGTTTCATTAGAGCCTTCCTTTAAAAAAAGATTTGATAATTACAGCTAGGTGTTTCACCTTAGCTAGATACCTAAAATATCGAAAAGAAGCTATTACAGGAGAGCCAAATGATAAAGCCTTTAAGTATAAAAAATAAGCTTTCAGCACCTAAAACTGCAGAACCGGCACTAAACCAGTCTATTGAGCTGTCAAAAGCAGGGAAGAGCCTGAAAATAGCAGATCCTGTTGCTGTAAGAGCCTTGGTGGCTTTGATGGATATGGAGGCTGTTCTTGGTGGGGCGGCGAGTCATTTCGGTGGCCCCTCTGCTTTAGCAGAAATCAATTCGGTCTTATACGCGTTAGCGTTTGAGCATAAAGATGCGTGGCATACTAAATACAATTTAATTAATGATGCTGGCCACTGTGAAAATGGACTTTACGCACTTAAAGCTCTTTATAACTTTGGGGGCTTAGAAGTTTCAGATCTTAAAAAGTTTAGATCTATTGATAGCCCGCTAACAGGACACGGTGAGGTTCATGTTTATTCAGAAGGGGTTCAACTTTCAAACGGGCCTCTTGGATCAAGTGTAGCTCAAGCTCAAGGTTTAGCTCTTGGAGATAAGCTTTCAGGAAATGATAGAACTACAGTTTTAACACTTTCTGATGGTGGAGCCATGGAGGGAGAGGCAAGAGAAGCTTTAGCCTCAATCCCTGGTTGGGCTGCAAAAGGACATTTAAATCCATTTGTACTTATTCTTAGTGATAACAACACAAAGCTTTCTCATAGAATAGATGAAGATAGTTTTTCAATGGCTCCAACTTTTGACACTTTAGAAGCTCATGGTTGGAATGTTTTAAAAGATATTGATGGTCATGATCTTACAAAAGTTTCGCTAGCAATGGAGACAGCTTTTGAAGAAGCAAAAAAGAATCCATTAAAACCAGTGGCTCTTCACTTTAAAACGATTAAAGGTAAAGGTTATAAGAAGACTGAAGAGTCAAATTCTGGAGGTCACGGTTTTCCTTTAAAAACTCCAGAAGGTTTAAGAGAGATGGTGAGTGAAATCTATGGTGGCAAAGAACTTCCTGCAGTTATGGATGCTTGGTTAAAAGAACTTGAAGAAAGACCAAAGGCTTCATCAGGTGAGGCTCCAAAGGTTAAGAAAGAAAAAATTCAAGTAGGTTTAGCTAAAGCTTTAATAGAGTTAAAGAATGAAGGTGCTCCATTAGTTTCTGTTTCAAGTGATTTATATGGCTCAACAGGTTTAGCGGCTTTTAGGAAAGAATTTCCAAAAAGTTCTTTTGATGTGGGGATTGCTGAGTCGAACATGATGAGTGTTGGCGTGGGACTTTCTAAAACAGGTTACATTCCAATGGTTGATACCTTTGCTCAATTTGGTGTTACTAAGGGCGCACTTCCTTTAACAATGGCAAGCCTTTCAGAAGCTCCAATCTTATGCTTTTTTTCACACACGGGTTTTCAAGATGCTGCAGATGGAGCGTCTCATCAGGCATTAAGTTATTTTGCAATGGTTTCATCTATTCCTAACGTTGATGTGGTTTCTTTAAGTTGTTCTAGTGAAGCGTATGATGTTGTGAAAGAGGTGGTGAACACATACCAAGTTAAAATTGCAAAAGGTGAAAATCCAAACTCTACAGTTTTCTTTTTAGGAAGAGAGAATTTCCCACAGCATTATGTTGAAGGTTTGAAATATTCTTTAAATGCAGAAGCTGTTTTAGTTGATGCTGATCAAGCAGGCGCTTTAATCTTAACAACAGGTTCTTTAGTCCCCCAAGCAATGAAAGCTTCTGAGATGTTAGCGGCTAAAGGCAAAAAAGCCATTGTTGTTTCTAAAACAAAACTTAATGCAGGGTTTACGAAAAAATTTGAAGGCCTTTTAAATAAAGCTAATGGATCTTTGATTGTTTTAGAGGACCATCAAAAAGTATCTGGATTTGGATCGTATGCATTGTCTCAAATCACAGAGCAGTTTGGAGCGGGTGCTATAAAAAGCTTTAAGCACCTTGGAGTGGATGGTAAGTTTGGAAGAAGTGCTTACACTGCAAACGAACTTTACTCTTTAAATAAAATGGATGCGCAGTCTGTTGTAGATTGTTTGTAAATACTGTTTACAAGAGTGAGCGACATGAAAGCGAGGCTAAGGCTTCGCTTTTTGTGTTTAAAGAGTCTTTGAGCTCCTCAGTTATAAACGGGTCGTAAGCGTTAAGAGTGATTCTAGAATCTTTTAAAAAATTAACGAGTGTTCTTAGTATTTGTTTTGCAGGGATCGTATTCTTATAAACTCTACCATTTGAAGTTTTAACAGAATCAAAGTGCTTAGAATAATCAGGAGCGTTTAGTAAGAGGGGAGTTCTTCGCTTTTTAAGTTCTCTGATTCTACCTGTAAAAATCTCCATAAGAAGCTCTGTGTGTAAGGCGTTAAGCTGAGGCCTAAACCCTCTAAGTTCAACAGTTCCAAGAGCTCCTAAGTCAAAATGTGTAAGGTTGACTGCGTGAAACTTCTCACTTGTTCCACCTACGACAGGGTTTTTAAGAGTGGAGTAAAAATGATTGATTTCATGCATAAGGTCTTTAATTTCTAAATCTGGGTGAGTATCAAAATTATGAAGAACTTCTTTGAATCCGTCTAAGGCTTCTTGCCCAAATAAAGCTAAGGGAGGAGCGTTGAAATAATTAAAACCAAAAGCCCCCATAAAAAGTTCTGGTCGATTTGCCAGATCAACAATAAAATTCCTGAATGCTAACCTGTCTTTTCCAAAGTGGCTTTCAATATCAAGATGTATATGACCACCTCCTAGGCGGTCATGGGGTCTAACGTCTGCTTGATTTGCAGCGCTCCACACCAAGTTTTGCAAAGGTTCTTGCAAGTTTTTAAACTCCTCTAGAGACACGGGTTTTGTTTTAACCTCAAGAGCCCAGAGGTCCGTGGTGATTTCAAACCAAAAACCGTTTGGGAGGGTCACTCGTCTCCCTTTAACTACGCAATCTGGACATTTTCTGTTTATAGCCTCAACCCAGCGTTCAATAGCCTGATTGATTGGGCTGTTGAACATTGAGGGGAGATGAGAGTTTATAAGAGAATTGCCCATTTGATGAGGCCGTCTAGGG
>JBOEFV010000047.1:0-30350 GCA_050633065.1 Bdellovibrionales bacterium | reverse complement strand
GAAGCTTTTCAAATAACTTATCTACACCGCTACTTGTTAATGCAGACACAAAAACAACTTCAAAAGATTTTAAGAAATGAAACTCTCTAATAAGCTCTTTTTTAAACGTGTCCTTATTAAGGTTTTCGGTCTCTTTTGCCAGGTCCCATTTATTTGCTACGATTAAAAACGGCTTATTTTGCTCACTACATCTTTCAATAAGTCTAGCATCAGCACGAGAAGGCTTATCAGTTCCATCAATCACAATTAAAATGAACTCAGCTTTATCAATCGTTTCTAAAGCCTTGAGCATCGTCAGACCTTCTAGCTCACCATCAAGCTTTGTTTTTCTTCTAATCCCTGCTGTATCATAAATTTCAAACTCAAGATCACCATGGCTACCATCAAAAGAAAGTGTATCCGTAGTAGTCCCTGCTAAAGGTGATACCAATTGCTGCTCTTTCTTTAAAATCCTATTAACCAGTGAGCTTTTACCAACATTTGGTTTTCCAACAACAGTAATTGGGAAGTTATTAGAAAGGTGTGAACCCACTTCTTCATCTTCTAGCTCTATATCCATATCATTTACATTTTGAAATATCTCTTCAATAACTGAACTGATTCCAATCTTATGCTCACATGATATTTTAAAAAACTCATCAACTCCAAGACCATAAAACTCAAGTTCATCTTGCGCATCTGAATCACACTTGTTTAAAGCCACCAAGAAAGGTTTTCCTGTTTCTCTAATAATTGAGAAAAAGTTTTTATCATCAGCCGTCAGACCTTGTCTTGCATCGCAAACAAAAATTAAAAAATCAAAATCTGTAAGTTGATCATGAAGCTTGCTTTTGATCGCCTTTGAAATCGTATCCTCAGCGTTTGTCCACCCTCCAGTGTCACAAACAGAAAATTCTTTGCCCCACCATTTTGCAACACCTTTTCGCAAATCACGTGTCACACCCGGCTGGTCTTTAACTAGCGCTAATTTCTTTTGGCATAAAACATTAAATAAACTGGACTTACCAACATTTGGTCTTCCCACTAAGGCAACTGAGAACAAATCTTTATCTTTTTTCTGCATAACCCAACTCCTTTAAAGATTTATTGTTTTTATTCCAACCTTCTTTAAGCTTCACTCTTAAGTCTAAAAATACTTTCATTCCAAACTCTAACTCTAAAGATTTTCTAGAAAGGGTTCCTATTCTTTTAATAGTGTCACCGTTTTTCCCAACAATGATCTTTTTATACCTTTCTCTTGAAACAATAATTTCAGCGTATATTTTATAAATATTTGGAAGCTCTTGAAAATCAATAACCTGAACTCCTGTTTCATATGGAAGCTCGTCACTCAAATACCTAAAAACATTCTCTAAAACAATTTCTGTAGAAAGCTCTCGCAGTGTCTGTGTCGTGTAAATTTCTTCATCATAATAGAACTCTTCAACTTCTGGCATCTCAGCTTCTAAATAATCAAGGAACCCATCTGTAACTTGTAAGCTCTCAGACTTACCTTTTCTGCGGGCTTTAAAGAATCGTATATTTCTTTTTCTAAGCTCCCCTTCAATAATCATTTCCCTTTCAGGGTGGCCAAGATCTGTTTTTGTGATCATTGCTACTTTATCATTTCCAATAGAATCCATCATATCTAGAGTTCTTTGAAAACTCTCTTTTTTAGAATCCACAGCAAAAACAAAGACTAGTGTATCAACATCTTCTACAACTTTTTTCCACTCTGACTCTAAAAATGAGTTCAGCCCTTTTTCAGCCTGAATAAAACCCGGAGTATCCACAAAGACAAATTGTGATTGGTCTCGAGTCAAAACACCTAATATGTTTTTTCTTGTAGTTTGAGGCTTATTACTTGTTATACAAACCTTTGCTCTAGTCAGGTGGTTTACTAATGTACTTTTACCTACATTTGGTAAGCCAACTACTCCTACATAACCTGCTTTCTTTTTAACGGTTTCACTCATTAACTGTTCTCCAATCTTATTATTGCACTTCTTGCAGCTTCCATCTGCGCCTCTTTTGTAGAGCGGCCTTTTCCAGACTCATAAACTTCATCTTTTAATTTAATATTTACTGTAAACATGGGAGCATGTGACGGCCCTGTTTGCTCAGTAGTTTGATATGTCGGCGTAATTTTAAATACTTTTTGAGCCCGTTCTTGAAAAATGGTTTTAGGGTCTTGCCTTGAAAAAATCCTCTTAGCATTTTCAATACGGTCTTTAAAAAGATCTCTAATTAAATCTGCGACCGCCTCTGTACCTTTTTCCAAATAATACGCCCCAACGAAAGACTCTAGTATTGAAGCTTTAATTCTAGGGTTTTTTACAAGAGCAGCTCTTTCAGACTCTTTACACATTAAATATTTAGTTAAATCTAACTCATTACAAATTCCAGCAAGAGTCTCTTGGCTTACTATGGCAGATTTCCATCTACTTAAATCACCTTCTTCTTTTTTGGGATACTCAAGATACAAAAGCTCTGTGATCTTAGAACCTAACAAGGCATCCCCTAAGAACTCAAGGCGTTCAAAATTCTTATCAGCAGATAAGCTTTTATGTGTAAGCGCCTCTTTATATAAGTCCGAGGACTCTAGGAGGCTATTCAGTTTTAAGATCATCAAAGGGTTTCCCTATCTTTTAAGGGGTAATTATCTCAATGGACGCGGCAAGTCAACGGGCATTGAAGAACTTACCCACTCTGTCTACTTCAAACTACAGATCAAAGCCCCTTCTGCCTTTAATGTGTAATCCACATCAATCACTTTCGCTTTAACCTCTGTGAACTCTGGAGCTCCCTCAGGAAAAACTGCAGGGTAATAGTTTCTTGATAGGCCTTGAGAGTAGTTTCTACGACCTTTAAATTCTTTCTTTTCAAAAACTAGCACATCAAGGTCTTTACCTATTTGCTTTTGAAGACTCCCTTGAAAACGTTCTTTTGAAAGTTCTCTAAGGGCCTTAGAGCGCCTTTTTCTCTCCATCACAGGTACAGAGCCCTCCAATAAAGTAGCGCCTGTTTTAGGCCTCTCACTGTACGGGAAGACATGTATCTTATCCCAGTAGGGAGATTCTTTAAGTGCTGTGTAGGTTTTATTAAAGTCATCAATAGTTTCACCTGGAAACCCTACAATTACGTCCATCCCTACAAAAACATCAGTACCCGTTGATTTAGCTCTTTTAAAAGACTCAAGAACATCTTCTTTAGTGTACTTACGCTTCATAGCAGCCAAGACCTTTGTATTTACTGATTGAACACTCATATGAAAGTGAGAGCACACCCTATCACTCTTACAGATCTCTGTAAGACGAGGAGAAAGCTCTAAAGGCTCTAAACTTGTAAGTCTTAACCTTGGGAGAGTTGTTTCTTTTAAAATGGCTTCAACCATATCTTCAAGATTTCTGCCTTCATCATCATAATCTCCAAGGTGTATACCTGTGATCACAACTTCTTTTTGTCCATTTAAAACAAATTCTTTAATTTTTTTAACAATACTCTCCAAGGAAAGAGACCTGCTCTTTCCTCTTGTGTGAGGAATCACACAAAATGAACAGAATGAATCACAACCATCCTGGATCTTCAAAAAAGATCTTGAGTGGTTTTCTTCAATTCCACCACCTTCACCCATAGATGACTTTCTAAAAATATTTTTATGGTAAAATTTCTCTAAATTTTCACCGTTCACTTTTTTTTGCAAAAGATCTTTAAGCTCTTCTTTATGTGAATTAGCCACTAACAAATCCACTGAGTCCTCTAACTCAAAGTCTTTTTTATCTATTTGAGCAGAACAGCCTGTCACAACAACTATCGCCTCTGGATTATCCCTTTTGATTCTTCTAGTAAGTCTAACAGCGTCTTTTGTCGCCTCAGCAGTTACAGCACAGGTGTTTAAAATATGGATTTTCTTTTTTGTGCCAGAGACTTTTTCAGTGTCTAGCCCTTTTAAATTCTTTTGAATTAGACCTGTATCGTAAGTGTTCACCTTACAACCAAACGTATGGTACTGAACATCAGAGTTTAAATCATCCTTAGACAATCCAGCCTCCTCCAACAAGATTATTATTCTTATAAAAGACAGCGGCCTGTCCCGGAGTTATAGCTCTTTGCGGGTCGTTAAACTTAAGCTTAACCCCTTCACTAGAGATGTTCTCAACAGTGCAGTCAGCACCTTTATGCTGATATCTAAGCTTAACTCTATAAGTATCACCCTTAGCAACATTAGTAAAAAAGTTACAGTCTCTCACATCTACATTGTGCGCATAAAGGTCTTTTTCTCTACAAAGAACAAGCTTATTATTTTCCATATCAAGAGTCTTCACAAATAAAGGCTCTGAGAAACTCACGCCTAGAGCTTTTCTTTGCCCATAGGTAAAACCATGTAAACCAGGATGCTCCCCCATAACTTCATTTTCAGGGTATAAAACGATAGGTCCTTTTTTAAATAAATCTGGAGCAACATGGTCAGAGAAAAACTCCTTATAGCCACCTTTTCCAATAAAGCAGATGCCTATAGAGTCTTTCTTCTTTGCCACCACAAGTTTCTTCTCTTCAGCTATTTTTCTAACCTCTGATTTATTCATATCTCCAACTGGAAACAGAATCTTTGGAATCACTTCTTTATTAAGAGTGAATAAAAAGTAAGTTTGATCCTTATGACCGTCCTCAGATGTCTGAATAAGTTGCTCACCACCTTCACCATTAACAATTTTAGCGTAGTGGCCAGTAGCAAGATAATCACAATCAAGCTCTTTCATTTTTTGAATTAAATGGGAAAACTTTAAAAACGTATTGCAGTTTACACATGGAATCGGTGTTTCACCTGAAAGGTATGACTCAATAAATGGATCAATCACTTCAGCCTGAAACTGCTCTTCACAGTTTAGAATATAAAAAGGAATTCCTAATTGGTCAGCTACCCATCTTGCATCATCAACATCATCACTACTGCAACAGGTTCCGTTTGCATCACAATCAGCATCCTCTTCAACTTTGTTCTTAGAATAATCCCAGACCTGCATTGTGGCGCCTATGACATCAAAACCTTGGTCCACTAACAATGCAGCTGCAACAGAGCTGTCGACTCCACCACTCATAGCTACCAATACTCTAGGTTTTCTTTTTTCCACAGACACGCTTATAATCCTCTTAATTTTTCAACAACTTTTACTAAAGCTTCAACAAACCTGTCTATCTCGTCTTGTGTGGTTTGCCAACCCAAACTAACTCTAAGGGACTTAGAGGCCTGCTGGTTTGTAAGCCCCATAGCTATAAGCACAGGAGACGGCTCAGGGTTTCCCGAGCTACAGGCTGCCCCCGTACTGATCTCAAAACCTAAAAGGTCCATATTGATCAACATAGTCTCTCCATGAACGCCGCTAATAAGCATTAATGACGTATTACAGATCCTCTCTCTTTTTTGAGCCAAAAAGTCTACTTTCTCAATTTTTCTTGAAATCTCTGACTCCATATAATCTCTAAGTTCAGTGATTCTTGCTGACACTACTTCAACTTGGTCCAATTTTTTAACCTGCTCACCAAAAGCATGAATACCTAAAAGGTTCTCAGTCCCGGCTCTTCGACCCTTTTCCTGGCCTCCACCAATAATTAAAGGCTCTAAACCTGAGCCTTTCTTCTGAAATATGAAACCCACACCTTGTAGAGCATAAAACTTGTGAGCTGAAAAACTTGCAAAGTCTACAGAGGTTAAATCCACTTTCATCTTCCNNCACCATGTCTGAATGAAAGTAGATCTTCTTCTCTACGGCCACACTATCAACTAAAGACCTTATCTTTTTTAAGTCAAAAATCTCTCCGGTTTCATTGTTAGCCTGCATGACACTTACTAAACCAACCTTATTCTCTAAAAGAGTTTTTTTTAAAAAATCATAGTCAAAGCCCGCCTCTACGCCCACAGGAACTCTAATGATTTTAAACCCCAGCTTTTCCACTTGATCCAGAGTCTTAAATAAAGCCGGGTGCTCAACAGTTGATGAAACAATTGTATCCTGTCCACGCTCTTTAAGCTTTGAAAGAAGGCCTTTTACAACCATGTTGTTGGCCTCACTCCCGCCAGAAGTGAATATCAACTCCCCTGGAGTGCAATTTAAAGATTCAGCTAAAGACCTTCTAACTTTTAGAATTGATGCTTTAGCTGCTCTACCAGAGCTGTGAATTGAGCTTGGATTTCCCCAATGAGAGAATGACCTAATAGCCACTTGTACTTCTACAGAAGGTATAGTCGTCGCATTATTATCAAGAAAAACTCTATTACTCATAGATTTGATTTAGCAGTTTTTTACACTCAGAGGGAGTTTTAAAGAAAAAGGGTTCTATTTTTGTAAAAATTCAGAAGTATTGAGTAATTATATACACTTATAACTAGAGCAGCTCTAAGATTTTGCTTTTGCCTCTTCAGCAAGAGCTTTTAAGCGTTTTTCACAATCCTCTTTCTTTCCACAAAACTGACATTCTTCATCATTACCCATGACCATGTTCAATCCCCCACAGGACCCTTTTAAAGGCTTTTGACCTAAAAGAACCCCAACAGCCATCGCTGTTAAAAACAAAGAAATAGCCACCACTGTAACGACAAAATAAAACATAGGTATGTCATCCTCTTACAGAGCAATTTCGTCAAGAACTAGGCTCTATAATGTTAAATATATGATCTCCGGTTCGAATACAATTAATTTGATGACGTTATTATTTTGATTTAGAGTTAAATATGCTTATGAAATCTTTATTTTTTACGATTGTAACAGTATTTATTTACATTCCAATTTTTGCCAACTCAAACCCTTATGAGTTCTGTCAAAAGAAAGAGCCAAGCTGGTTTAAATGTAAGAACGACTTAGACTGCCAAATTATTTCAAATCCATGCGGCCATCCAACAGCTTCTGCAAATAAAAAGTTCTCTACAATAGTCGAAAAATGTAACATTCAAAGGGGTGCAGATCTTAGCTGTATATCATGGGAAAGTATGGGCGGCAGTAAGATGGAAGCCGTGTGCCAAGGTAGTTTTTGTATGGCTAAACCGTTAGCTTCAGAAAACTATGCGCCAAATTGCCAGGCTAAGAAAAACCCTAACTGGTATTCTTGTAGATTAGACACTGACTGTACCTATGTTAAAGGGCCATGTAAAAGTATTGCTGTAGCGGTAAAGCACCGAAAACAAGCTGGAGGGTTTCACTCATGTGAGGCGGCAAGAGCCAATTGTTTTGGAGTGCCACAAAACTCCCCTGCCTTAAAATGCTTCTCCAATATCTGTAAAATAGCTAAGACTAGGTAAAAACATCCCTTCATTCAAACCACTTGTTAAGAACCCTGATTCAATCAATCTTATAAAGCCTTTCTGGGTGAAGACCTTCTGTTTTTGTAAAAATCTAATTCTTTATAAGAACATAATCTATATTTTATACTTAGTTACTCTTTAGTCTATTAAAACTTGGACTTTCAAAAGTCTGAAGTTTTGCATCAGCCCCTTCAAAAACTAAATACACAGCTAAGTTGTTATCAAGAGCATACTTCTTTGCTTTTTCAGGGCCTAAAGACATTAGCGCTGTAGCTAACGCATCAGCCTTCATGCACTCTTTATCAAGCACACTCACTGACACAAGTTTGTGTTGAACAGGCTCCCCTGTTTTGACATCTAATGTATGGGAATATTTTTTGTTTCCAGCATTAAAAAAATTTCTATAATCTCCTGAAGTTGCAATACTGATATCTTTAAGAGGGACCACCATCTGTAAGTTCTTTTCACCTGAGCTTGGTTTTTCAACAGCCACTTTCCAGCCACTATTAAATTTTGTTCCTGAAGACCTAAGCTCTCCACCAATTTCAACAAGGTGGTTTAAATAGCCTTCTTTTACTAAAAGTTCTGAAAGCATATCAACCCCAAAACCTTTTGCAGAAGAAGACAGGTCCACATAAACACCGTCTAATTCTTTTTTAACTAAAATCTTATCTTGTTCTTTAACTACTGAAAGTCTTTTATAACCAACAACAGCTAAAGCCTCTTTAATTTTTTCCTTCTCCGGCACTTCTCTACGACCCTTTGGCCCAAAACCCCAAAGGTTAATTAGAGGTCCTAGAGTTGGGTCATAAAAACCTCCTGTTTTTTCTGCCAAATCTAAAGAGTAAGTTAATACTTTTTTAAACCATGGGCTTATTTCAATAAGCTCATCTTTTGTGGCGCTATTAACTCTAGAAATTTCTGAAGTGGGTATATAGGTCGACATCTGCCTGTTCACTTCTCTTAAGGTATCTTCAACCTTTAGTTTTAAAGAGAGTGTGTCTACTTGTTTTGAAGCTATCTTAATGGAGTAAGTCGTCCCCATTGTCTGTCCACTTACAAAAAAAACCTCTTTCCCGCCAAAGCAAGAAGAGAGGCTTATTAATAAACTTATAAGAAGCACGAAGCGCACTCCTTTTTTCACTTTAACCACCAAAGTCATCAAGCATAATATCTTCAGCTTCAACACCAAGGTCTAAAAGCATTTCAGTAACACACTTATTCATAATTGGAGGTCCACATAAGTAGTATTCACAGTCTTCTGGGTTTGGATGATCTTTTAAATACTGTTCATATAAAACATTATGGATAAATCCTGTGTAACCATCCCAGTTGTCCTCAGGAAGCGCGTCAGATAAAGCACAATGCCATTTAAAGTTAGGGTTCTCTTTTTGAATAGTATCAAAATCTTCAACATAGAACATTTCTCTTTTTGAACGTGCTCCGTACCAAAAAGTAGTCTTTCTATCTGTCTTGATTCTTCTAAATTGATCAAAGATGTGAGAACGCATTGGAGCCATACCAGCACCACCACCAACAAAAATCATTTCTTTCTTAGTGTCTCTTGCAAAGAACTCACCAAACGGTCCTGAGATCACACACTCATCACCTGGTTTTAAGTCAAAGATGTAAGAAGACATTAAACCTGGAGGAAGCTCATCTCTACCTGGAGGAGGCGAAGCAATACGAACATTCAGCATGATGATCCCTTCTTCTTCGGGATAGTTCGCCATTGAGTAAGCTCTTACAGTGTCTTCATCACAAGAAGATTTAAATTTCCAAAGGTTAAACTTATCCCAGTCTCCTCTGTACTCCTCTTCCACATCAAAGTTCTTATAATCAATATCTAAACCAGCAGGTCTTTCAATCTGGATAAATCCACCAGCTTTAAATGGAACAGATTCTCCAGCAGGAAGCTCTAACACTAGCTCTTTAATAAAAGTTGCAACGTTGTGATTAGACCTAACTTTACAAGTCCATTTCTTCACACCAAAAACTTCTTCTTCAACTTCAATTTTCATGTCTTGCTTTACAGTCACCTGACAAGCAAGTCTGCAACCCTGTTTAGCTTCACGCTTTGTAATGTGAGAAGTCTCTGTTTCAAGAATCTCTCCACCACCTTCGTGGATATCAACTTTACACTGAGCACAAGTTCCACCACCACCACAAGCTGATGAAACAAATAATTTGTTATCAGCCAAGATGTTTAAAAGCTTCCCACCTGCAGGAACAACGATATCTTTTTCACCGTTCACATTAATAGTTACGTCTCCAGAAGAAACCAACCTCGACTTAGCAAATAGAATCACAGCCACTAGTACTAAAACTACTGCTGTAAACATTGTAACGCCTAATATTACTAAAAACATATTCTAAATTCTCCCTAAACCTACAGCTGAATGCCTGAAAAAGCTAAAAATCCCAAAGACATCAAACCTACTGTAATAAACGTAATCCCAAGTCCTTTTAAACCATCTGGAATATCTGAATACTTCAGTTTTTCAGTTATCCCTGCAAGAGCAGCAATTGCTATTGCCCAACCAAAACCTGATCCCACACCAAAAACTACAGACTCTGTAAATGTGTAGTCTCTTTCAACCATGAAAAGTGATCCACCTAAAATTGCACAGTTCACTGTGATTAAAGGCAAGAAAATTCCAAGCGCATTATAAAGTGCTGGAACATACTTATCTAAAGCCATCTCTAAAATCTGAACAATCGCTGCGATCACACCAATATAACAAATAAGACCTAAGAAGCTTAGATCAACACCTTCTATACCAGCCCATAAAAGAGCATCTTCTTTTAAAAGATAGTTATATAAAAGGTTGTTTACTGGAATTGTAATTGATTGAACCACAATCACTGCTACTCCAAGACCAATTGATGTCTTTACCTTTTTAGAAACCGCTAAGAACGTACACATCCCCAAAAAGAATGATAACGCCAAGTTTTCAATAAATACTGCTTTAACAAATAAACTTAAATAATGTTCTAACATGACTACCTCTTTACGCCTCTACCTGATCAGTTTTCCACTGTCTTAGGCCCCAAATGAATATACCAATTAAAAAGAACGCACTCGGTGCAAGTAAAGCCATACCATTTGGCTGGTACCAACCACCCTCACTAATAGGCTTTAAAACTGTAAGTCCCATGATTTTTCCTGTCCCAAAGATCTCTCTAAAGAAAGCCACAAAAATTAAAACAATACTGTAACCAAGACCGTTTCCAATTCCATCAAAGAATGAAATAACTGGCGGGTTCTTCATAGCAAAACCTTCGGCCCTACCCATTACAATACAGTTGGTGATGATCAAACCAATGAATACAGCCATTTCTTTTGCAACGTCATACACAAATGCTTTTAAGATCTGGTCTGTTAAAATCACTAAAGATGCAATCACTGTCATCTGAACAATAATTCTAATACTTGATGGGATGTAGTTTCTAATCAAACTCACAAAGAAGTTTGAAAAGCCTGTAACTAAAATCACAGCAATACACATCACAAGTGCTTTTTCCATTTTAGTTGTTACAGCTAAAGCTGAACAAATACCTAAAATCTGTAGCGCAATTGGATTGTTGTTAAATAAAGGATCAAATAAAGACTTTTTAATTTTATTCATTGCTGCTCACTCCTGCTGATGCGTCCAACATAGCCTGTCTTTGTAAATCTAAATATGGACCAAAACCATCTTTACCAAACCAATACTTCACAAGACCTGTTACACCATTACTTGTAATAGTTGCTCCCGAAAGCCCATCAATTTTATAAGCAAAACTTGAATCAGTTTTAGCTACAGAGCCCTTAATAACTTTAAGACTTACAGCAAACTCATCATCATAAATCTTTTTACCAGCCCACTGAGCTTTCCATGTAGGGTTGTCAATTTCAGCACCTAAACCTGGTGTTTCACCATGACTGTAAAAACCAATTCCCTTAACAGTTTGAAAATCCATGTCCAAAGCTAAAAAGCCATACATCGTAGACCAAAGACCTTTACCGTGAACTGGAAGAATCAACATCTTCATCACACCGTCTTCTTTATACTTATAAGCATGCGCATACTTAGCTCTTCTCTTGATTCCAGCAACATCATCACTTGAATCAATCAATTTACCCATATCAGCTGACTTACTAGCCTTCTTCTGATCAAAAGTCTGAGGATCAATATCTTGAGCCTCTTCCCCTGTTTCAAGGTTTACAACAACAGCTTCAATTGCAGAGTAAGCCTCTTCAATCTCATCCTTAGACGCTTTAGCGTTCTTTAAAAGAGATGAAGCCAAGAGTAGGTTCTTTTTAATATCTAGTTCTTTATTAGCGTCCTGCCTGTCTTTAAGCATGACAGCAGCACCTGAAACTAGAACCGAACACACTACACATAAAAGTGCAGCAACAACTAAAGTCTTTAAGACACTATCCTTTTGCATACTTCAACTTCCGTCTTTTAACATTTGAATTAACAACAAAATAATCAATCAATGGGGCAAATACGTTACCAAATAAGATTGCAAGCATCACACCTTCTGGAAAGGCTGGGTTTACAACTCTAACTAAGATAACCATTAAACCTATTAAAGCTCCGTAGAAAAACTGACCTTTAAAAGTCATCGAAGCACTTACTGGATCTGTAGCCATGAACACTGTACCAAAAGCAAAACCACCAACCACTAAGTGCCACATAGGACTCATTGCAAACATTGGATTTGTATCACTCCCAATATAGTTAAATAGCGCTGCAAAAACTACAGTAGATGCAACCATTGAAAAAATAATTCTCCAAGAACCAATTCCTGTTAAAATTAACAAGCCTGCTCCAAGTAAGCATGCAAGAGCTGAAGTCTCCCCCATAGAACCTGGGATTAAACCAACAAAAGCATCCATCCAAGAGTATGTAACTGAAGCCATGCCATCAATTGCAGCCTGACCTAGAATTGTTGCTCCAGTAAAACCATCAGCAGCAGTCCACACAGCATCTCCAGAAATTTGCGCCGGGTATGCAAAGAATAAGAATGCTCTTCCTGTTAAAGCAGGGTTTAAGAAGTTCTTCCCTGTTCCACCAAAAACCTCTTTACCAATAACAACACCAAAAGTAATTCCGATAGCAACCTGCCATAAAGGAATTGAAGCTGGTAAAGTTAACGGAAAAAGTAATCCAGTTACTAAAAAACCTTCGTTAATCTCATGACCTCTAACAGAAGCAAAGATACCTTCCCACAGTCCACCAACTAAGTTTGTAACTAAGAAAATGGGAACAAAAAACAAAGCACCTAAAGCAAGGCATGAAACAATATTTGATGCATCTACTGCAAATCCAAGAGAGTGGAAAATTTCACCTCTTAGACCAGTCACTTGATCAAGCCCCATTGAAGAAATCGCAAGTTGTGCCTGATAACCTGTATTGTACATAGCCATCAAAATACACGGCATAAGAGCCATAGCCACTGTAACCATCGTTCTTTTTAAATCAATACCATCTCTAATATGCACTTTACCTGTAGTGATTTCACCTGGAGTGTATAAGAATGTATCAATCGCTTCATATAAAGGATAAAGAGCTTTAAGCTTTCCTTCCCCTACGAAGTGCTTGTGTTGAGAGTCTAAAAAATTACGTAATACTTTCATTTTAAATTATCCTTCTCTCTCTATCGTGTCTAAGTTTTGTCTAAGTAGTGGACCAAAATCAACTTTACCCGGAGATGCAAACGTCAAAAGCGCTATGTCTTCTTCTGCAAGCTCTAAACAACCTAAGTCTTGTGCTTGATCGGTATCATTTGAAGCCAAAGCTCTTAAAAGCTGAGTTGGTAAAATGTCCATAGGCATAACCTTCTCAAAAGCTCCTGTTGGAACCATTGCTCTTAAAGAACCATGAGTTGAAGACCCTAGATCAAAAGTCTTTCCTGGGATTAACTTTGATAAAAACGTATTCCTAATAGAAAACTTATCAAACCCTGGAGAGTGCCAACCCAAAAGCTCTCTTTTGTCATCTTCTTCAATTAAAGTGATTTGATTAGTGTATGCACCTAAAAAGTCAAAAGCGCCTTCTGCCTTATGACCATTAAATACTGATCCAGCCACAACTCTTAAAGGAGCTCCTTCTTTTGCTTCACCAGCAACAAGCTCTGAAACCTGAGCACCTTTTCTAACTTTTAAGTACCTTGGACTTGAAGCTAAAGGGCCACCAATTGTGATCATTCTATCAGTTAAAAGAGCACCTGTTAAAACAAGCCTTCCTACTGCAATCACATCTTGATAATCAATATGCCAAACAATTTTATTTGGATTTACAGGATCAATAAAGTGAATATGTGTTCCTGCGTTGCCTGCTGGGTGAGGACCTGAGAATTCAGCAAGCTCAGCACCGTGAGCCTCAATACTAGAACCCTTCATCTTACAAACATAAGTTTTACCTTTTGAAAGCTTTGATAAAGCCTCAACACCTGCTTTAAACTCGTCTTTAAACTGCCCAATTACAAAATCAGGGTTTGGAGCCAAAGGGTTTGTGTCACTTGCTGTGATGAATAAAGCTTCTGGCTTAAGAGTCACATCTGCAACCTTAGCAAAAGGTCTTTGTATCAAACCTTTCCACTCACCAGACTCAATCAAAAGTTTTGTAACTTCTTCTGCCGTGTAGTCTTTTGCAGGCTTAGCCACATGAGTTGCAAAAGCAACCGATTCTTCTTCTTTAGAAAGCTCTATCTCTACAGATTGAAACAGACGTCTAGCGCCACGGTTAACTGCAACAACCTTTCCTGCTCCTGGAGAAGTAAAAACTAAGCCAATATTTTTCTTACAAGAAAATAATGGCTGGCCAATTTTTACATCGTCTCCAACTTTAACCTGCATAGTAGGCTTCATACCGATAAAATCAGCACCTATTACTGCAATTTTTTTTGACTCTTTACTTAAATCTAAGCTTTCTTGAGGTTCACCTGAGATAGGCAGCTTTAAACCTTTTTTGATGCTAAATTTCATCAGTCTACTTCCTAAGGATTTTAACTAGTTATAAAAAAAATAGACTCAAAAATTAGAGGAATCTTTACACTTAATCAATAAGAATTCATTTTCACCCCTTATATTGTATCCTTATTGTGCATTTTCTTATTTAATCCATTTTCTAAAGCTTAATACTTAGGACTCAGTGCTCTAAAAGCCCTTTATTTCCCTATAAGAAATCTCTAAAACCCATTTTAGGCTTTCTATGATCTACATCATTAAAGTAGCCCTGAAATTTTGCTACACTTACCCCATAACCAAGGAGGAATATATGGATAAAGTTCAAATAGAATGGGGAGGCATGGAGCGCTCAGAGGCTGTTGAAAAGGACATTTTTAATAAGGCTTCTAAAATCCTAAGCCGTGCTCAAATGGCAACACACCTGATTGTGAACTTTAAGATCACAAACCCGATTTCGAGTGCAGGACCTGCATCTCAAAAAGTTTCTATGAACTTAAGGCTTCCACATCATCAAGATATTCATGCTGAAAGAGAAGGCGATGATTTATACAAGTCTATTAAAGAAACTCAACAGGCTCTTTTAACTCAAATTCAGGCTAAAAAAGACCAAAACCAAATTTAAAAGGAGCTTAGTATGGACTTAACAACACTAACTGATTTTTTCATGTGGTGCTTAATTATCAACAGTTCAATCATGCTCATTAGTGTGTTTTTGGTAGTGCCCCTTGCTGACTTAGTCTTTAAAGTGCACAGCTCCATGTTTAATATTACACGAGAGTCTTACAACAATATGATTTATGGCTATTTGGCTCTGTTTAAGATTTTTATCATTGTATTTAACCTTACCCCTTATTTAGCACTAACTGCACTTAACAGTTAATTTAGGAGTTTTTATGAAAGCATTGCTAATTCTTATTACAAGTCTCTTTTTTTTAGCGTCGTGTGTAAGCGCCCCTAAAAAAATAGAAAGTAATCTTTTAATAGGCCAGTCTCTAACAGCGCACAGGTATGACGATATATACTTTTCAATGCAGCCAAGCCAAAACGACTATGCTGAATTAAAAACGCAAGGCTTTAAAACTGTCATAAATCTTCGCCCTGAAGAAGAGTATGATGAAAAAGCTGAGGCTGACTTGTTAAAGAAAATAAACGTCTCTTATGTAAACGTCCCTTTCCCCTCCCAAAGACCTCTTGATGACACGCTCATAGACAAGATCACTAAAGAAGTTGTTAAAGCCAGGTCAAAAGGGAAAGTCCTTGTTCACTGCAGCTCTGGAAATAGAGTTGGGGTTTGGCTTGCTGGACACTTTCATAAAGACCACAAACACTCAAAGTCTGACTCTATGGCTGTTGCCAAAAAACTTGGCTTGAATAAGCCTGGAGCAATTGAGAAAGCTCAAACCTACTTAGATACAAAATAAGCAGGTTAAAATAAAAAAAGCCGATGCATAAACATCGGCTTTAAATTTTTCTATTTAAAAAAAATCTTAGTTCGAAACTGTTACGTTTACTGCGCAAGGACCTTTATTACCTTCGCCAACTTCAAATTCAACTTTATCACCATCACGAGGCTCGCTACCTTGAACTTGTGAAATATGGAAAAATAGATCGTCACCGCTCTCTGGAGTGATGAAACCGAAACCTTTAGTGTTGTTGAAAAACTTTACTGTACCTGTACTCATTATAACCTCTTACTTGTTTGTTTGTGCTTTTTTAATAGCATAGTTTTAACGGAATGATAGCTTTATTTCAAAAAAGCTTAAAAAAGCAGCTTATTACTTAGGTTTCTTTACCAAAGCCCCCAAAAGGTCATCTAGAGTGACCCCTACACCCACTGTATTGTTTCTGTGCATATAATCTCCAAGAGAAGACCCGTAACCTATGGAAGCTTTTACAAAGAATCTGAGGTTATTTTTAAAGGGGTAGCTATAAAAAAGCTGAGCCCCCTGCCTTTTATAACCAGGAATCAGCTTTAACTTAAGTCTTCCCTTATTGAAAAATTGCTCGATTTCAATCTCACCATTTCCCATAAAATCCAGGATATCAGCATTGTCGTCAGGTTTTTCTGATTCAGGAAGCCTATGCCAAAGCGACGTCTTTACGAGCGTGTTCCCCTTAATCCACACAAATCTAAAAAAAACTCTGTTCCAGCTTCTTGAAAGAGCCTGAATTTCACCATTAGACTCATGAATGACCCCTAAGTCATAGGCTAACACCAAGCCTCCAAGTAATGGATGTGGCTTATCTAAAACCCTTCTCACAAAAAACTCTGGTGAATAGTTCGTCTCCCTAAAAGGCCTTGACCAACTACTGTTATACATCTGCCACCAAGACTGCTGAGTGTAGGCGAAAAAAAGCCCCCTGCCTGAGCCAAAAATATTATCTTCGGCCAGAATGCTAAAACTTATCTGAAAGTTAACTTCTGCTTTTTCATTATACTCACCGTTTTCAGCAATGTCAGAGGCGCTCAAGACGTTTTCATAAATACTTTGATGAGGGTTAGACTGATAAGACAAGGGAAGCAGATAGTTAGGCTTGTGAGGTAAAAGGGAAAACGGAGTCTGCAGTGCTCTTTCATACTCTCCCCTTATCTTCTCTACATTTAAACTTGCGTAAGCAGCTCTTGAAAAAGTAAGCGCTGTAAAAAAACAAATCTTTAAAAAAACTTTAAGCATCTTCAAGTACGCTCTCTTCTTCTGAAAAACTATGCCTTAAAGCATTGATCACTAGAAAGATTAAGGTTGCTAAAACACCTGCAAGCATCACATAAAACTCAAGACCATATCTATCTGTAGCCCAATCCTCCGGTCTAAACGCTAACCCTACAGCTATTGGAGCAAGGTATTGATTTATAAAAAGAGTTAAAAAGACCACTTTATTAAATTTACTTTTTGCTAAAAACTTCCAAAGAAAAAGGTTTGGGTTAGAAATAACAGCGCCTGTTGCGTAAACCCCCATAATCAGCATTTCCACAACCCCAATCCCAGCTCTAGGGTCTACACTTGAACTCATATAAGCTTGTACTCCTAAGAAGTGCCCTAAAAAGCTCAAGCCTCCAGGAAATAAAGCTAGGTGAAGCAGCACATCATCAAGTATAAAAGCTGTTTGTGGTGTCTTTCTAAGAACAACTAAAATCTCATAAAAACAAAAAAGTATTAAACCTATTGAGGTCATTGCTGAAGTTGGCACAACTCCTGGCATTGTATTTAAAAAGAGATCTGGAATAGTAAGCTGTATCCAAAGAGATGAAAGGTTTCCACAAGCAACAACTCCTAATAAGGCTAATGTCATTGGGTAAGACCATGTAGATAGCATTTTATCTGCCAAACGGCTTCCAGACATCAAAAGCAATGAAAAAATAGTAAAAATTGAAAGCTCTGGCATACCATCAAAGCTAAATACACTAACCCCTAAAAACCAAAGTCCAAAGGCCAATCCACTAAATAAGAAGATAGCCCCATCTAAAAGCTTAGAATATTCTTTAAATTTTTCCTGCATCGGCATGAATTCAACTTATAAAGAGCATAGCCCCTAAGTCACGGTTTAATCTCTAAAATCCTCAAAAAAAGCTGTGTTTTAGTGGACATTAAACTTACTATATTTGATTTCAATATTTTTCCCTTGAGCCTCTAGTTTGTTCTTAAGCTCATTTAAGTGCTCATTAATAGCAGGATCTAAGTACTCCACCTCTTGTAAGCAAATCTCTAAGTTTGTTGCGTCATCCATATCTTCATTCTGCAATGTCTTAGAAAGCACAGGGAGGTCTAAAAATGAAAGTTTTCCTTTAAACTTTAAAACCTTATTCTCCCCTTGATCTTGAATTTGTAAATCATACTTTAAGACATCAAAAACAAGGATAAAAATTGAAACCATAAAACCGGCAAGAACACCTACTAAAAGATCCACTCCCACAGTTAAAAAGAAAGTCGTAAAAAAGATTATCGACGTTTTGTTATACTTTCTCACATAATCAAACATATGAGTTACATCAAGCAACTTAATACCAATATAGATAAGAAGGCCTGCCAATGCCGGGACAGGGATATAACTTAAGAGCCCTGGAACCATCAAAACCAGTGCAATCCAAATACCATGAAGAATTGAAGACATCTTAGTTTTTGCACCAAACTCAATATTAGCAGCACTTCTTGTAATCACCCCAATAATCGGAAGCCCACCAATAAGACCGGCACTAATATTCCCCACTCCTTGGGCAAAAATATGCTTATTATACTTTGATGTTGTTTTTGCCATTTTATCAACAGCACTCACACAAAGAAGGGTTTCAGCACTGGCAACAAAAGCAAAGCCAACTGCATAGATTAAGAAACTTAAGTTCACTGCTGAAAATGCTTCTGCATAGTTAATATTTAAAGCATCACTTATAAAATCAGCCGGAAGGTGAACCATCTTCATTTCCCAACCCGCAAAGTATACAAAGACTCCTGCCATCACTGTAGATATTAAAGGCCCTGGAATCAGCTCAAAAAATGCAGAGCTTCCCTTGCCCCATAAAAACAGCACCAGCATAACAAGACCTGCAACTAAAGCTGAATGAGTCTGCACTATACTTAGCTCTCCACCAAAAAGGTCAATTAAGACCTTGGGAGCCCCTACTAAGTTTTGAAGGCCGTTTGAATGCATCGGCAGATCAAACATAATGTAGAACTGAGCAAGTAAAATTAAGGCTCCTATCCCTGACAACATACCTTTTAAAAGAGCCGGAGGTGTTGCTTGAAAGAAATGAGCAACTTTAAATGTTGCCGTAATCAATTGAAAAAGCCCCACAACAATGCCTAATGGGACAAGCGCATGCACTCCATATGTTTCAACAACATGAAAAACC
Source organism: Bdellovibrionales bacterium (assembly GCA_050633065.1). Taxonomy (GTDB): domain Bacteria; phylum Bdellovibrionota; class Bdellovibrionia; order Bdellovibrionales; family UBA1609; genus JALZUR01. The sequence goes on along the minus strand of JBOEFV010000047.1, from coordinate 11,267 downwards.
ATCACAGCTAACCCTGCTGAAGGGCCACTGATTTGCAGTGGAGAGCCAGATAGAAAACCAACAACTATTCCCCCGATGATTCCAGTCAGTATCCCTTTTACAGGGTCTACCCCTGAGGCAATAGATATACCGAGGCAAAGCGGAAGAGCTACTAAGAAAACAACAAATGAAGCAAAAAGATCTTGTGAAAAAGTCTGTTTATTGAAAGTCATAGTACACCCCGCGCCTTTACCCTTTAAAAAATGTAATCAAATCTTATTGGAGACTTAACCCCCAATTTATTCGAACACTTTTAAAAAATCAATTTTTTGTTTAAGACAGATGCTCTTTGAGTCATTAACAACGTTTTACAGCAGCCTGCCCTTCTATGTAGCAGTTTTTTTACAACAAGGCTATACTACACACCTGTACTCATTGATTTAACTGCCCCGGTCTGAGAGAATTGATAGATGCAACTTATGAAAATCACCATAAGAAAAACACACCACCTTAAGGTTTTAGCTTAAATGTTAATCCTTAAATTCCTCAATTCGTACAAAAAACACTTAGCTCTTTTATTTTCTTTTTTAATGTGTGTATTTTTCTTGGTCAGGATTTTAAACCCTGCACCAGATACAAAGAATGCTTCACAGGAATTTATTAAAAAAACAGAGCCTTCCCCTGCGTACACTGCTGTTCAAAAAACCTTAAGCTTTGAAGAAGCTTTTCCTCATGTGATCAAAAAGAACACCCCTTTATTTCCTCATTTACAAAAACTTGAAGTTCCACCTATAGACATTATTGAAATGGTTAAGGCCGCAAAGCCTCTAAAAAATCTTTCACGACTCTCTTCTGGAACACGTTTTCAAATAGAACAAGATGCTGAAAACAAGCTACTCAAAGCTCAGTTCCGTCTTTCCGCAATAGAAACCCTTGAAGTAAAGAAGGCTGAAGGGAAATGGCTGCCTCAAATGCTCACTGAAGAGATCAGCATCGAACATGTATCTTTTCTTGGAGAGGTTCATACAAGCCTTTGGGAATCAGCTATTGAAGCTAAAATGGATCCTTACCTGATCACTGCAATGGCTGAGATTTTTGGTTGGGAAGTAGATTTTAACCGTGAGGTTCGCACAAAAGACAAATGGCGAATCACAGCAGAGAAAAAACTTGTTAAGGGCGAACATGTTGGCTGGGGTTCTGTTTTAGCAGCTGAGTACATTAATTCAGGAAAGTCTTATAAAGCTGTTTTATTCAGACATGAAGGAAAAGATGTTGGCTATTATTCTTTAGAAGGCGAAAACTTAAGAAAAATGTTTTTAAAAAGTCCTTTACGTTTTGGAAGAGTCACCTCTAGATTCAACCGCAGAAGATTTCACCCTAAATTAAAGAAAATAAGACCTCATAACGGAGTTGATTATGGAGCTTCCATTGGGACTCCCGTAAGAAGTGTTGCTAATGGAACTGTAACCTTTGCCGGGCGCAGGGGCGGAGGCGGTAAAGTTTTAAAAATTCGCCACAACTCTACTTATAAAACAGCTTATAAACACCTTAGCCGTTACGCCAAAGGCATTCGCAAAGGACGCCAAGTTAAGCAAGGGCAAATCGTTGCATATACAGGAAACACAGGCCTTTCTACCGGCCCACACCTGCATTACGAATTTTTTGTTAATGGCCGATTTGTAGACCCTTTAAGACAAAAGTTCCCAAGTGCGGACCCTGTTCCTAAAAAACACAAAGCCTCTTTTTTAGAGCAGTCACAAACTATGGTCACCACCTTACCTAAGTGGTTCCCTAAAAATCTTGTTCTGGCACCTGAAAAAGGCTCTACGCCTCCTTTAAGTAAGCCCACTGAAAAAGAGTACTGCTGCTTACTCAACAGCCCTAAGGCTCAAGCTGTAGACCAAATTTAATGCCTATATATTGCCATATACTTAAGGACGTCTTATACAAGAGCCTTAAACCAATCTATTGAGGCCTTTTATGACCAACAATGACAGCTTTAGAAGCCTTCGTTACACATTTAATCTTAATGATTCAAAAATGATAAAAATTTTTTCTTTAGCAAACCTTCATGTCACTCGTGAGCAAGTAAGCAGCTGGCTAAAAAGGGAAGACGACCCTGATTACAAGTCTTTAAAAGGCTCTGAGTTTGCAAGTTTTCTTAATGGCTTTATTATAAAGAAACGTGGGAAAAAAGATGGGCCAGCACCTGAGCCTGAAAACTGGATGACAAACAACCTCATTCTTAAGAAATTAAAAATTGCTTTAAAGTTAACAAGTGATGACATCAAAGATATTTTGAGTATGTCAAATTTTCCTATCAGTGATCATGAGCTCTCAGCTCTTTTAAGAAGACGGGACCATAAACACTTTAGGCAGTGCCAAGATCAAATTTTACGTTTATTTTTAAAAGGCCTACAACTTAAGTACCGCCCCGAAGAGACAGCTGATTAACCCCTCTCTTATTTAAGTTCTACATCAAAGGATTACAAAAAATCATGAGCTCTATTTATAAACCAGGTGATAAAGTTGATTTGATCATTTTAAGGGAAACTGACCTTGGCTTTGTGGCTGAGATCAATGGGACTCATGAAGGGCTACTCTACCATGATGAAATCTTTGAAAGGCTTGATTATAAACAGTCCTTACCCGGCTACATTAAAAAAATCAGACCTGATGGGAGCGTTGATTTAATGCTTCAAAACTTTGGCACTCTTGGCTCTGAGGAGCTTGGTGAGCAAATACTTGAAGCACTAAAATCTAATGACGGATATATCTCTGTTAACGCAAAGTCTTCCGCTGAAAGTATTTATAACCTATTTGGAGTGAGTCGTAAAAAATTCAAATTAGCCCTTGGCAGCCTCTATAAAAAGCGATTAGTCACCTTTACAGAGAACGGAACGGAACTAAACTAAACTAAACTAAACTAGCTCTCTCTACTGACCTGTAAGACCACCCTGTAAATTAAAAAAACCTTAAAACTGCCTTAGTTACGGACATTTTTATAAGGAAAAGTCTTTTTATAACGCTTAATTACATCTAGCCTCTAGGTAGTTTTAAATATAACCTGACCATATGTTGACTGCAAATTTTTGGCGGAAAAAGATACTGCCCTACATTCAAAAATCAAACGCCATTGCCACTAGGCAAGTCTTATTAACCCTTATTCCTTTTGTTCTCCTTTGGGCTGGGTATGTTTACAGTATTAAATTCTCTTACTGGTACTCCATCCCCTTTATCATATTGGTTAGCTTCTTTATACTTAGAATGTTTGTATTGATGCATGACTGTGGACATGGAGCTTTATTTAGTTCAAAACGAGCCAACAGTATCGTCGGCTTCTTTTTAGGCGTTCTGACTGGAATGCCTCAATTTGTATGGTCGAAGAACCATGATTTTCATCACAAAACTAATGGTGATTGGGAAAGCTATGGCGGTGTCTTTAACATCATGACAACAGACAAATACGCTCAATTATCAAAAAAAGAACAGCGAAACTATTTACGAGCTAGACACCCTGCTATTTTAACTCTTGCAGGATTTATTTACGTTTTGTTTAACCCTAGGTTTAACTGGGTACTTGGCAACATCATCATGTTACTAAAAATCCTTCGCCCCCTACTTACTTTTAATTTTTCTGAATCTATCAATGTCGCTAAAAAATGGGAAACAAGGTACTGGAAGGGCAAGAAAGATTACCTTCATATGACTTATAACAATATAGTTTTAATTTCTATATGGGTTGTTATGTGCATGACCATCGGAACTGCTAACTTTTTTCTTTTATATGTAGCTTCTGTTTCACTTGCTGGTTCAATGGGAATTCTAGCCTTTGCAATTCAACACAACTTTGAAGATGCTTATGCAACTGATTCTGCTCAAGTAAACTATTATCAGGCCGCTCTAGAGGGAACGAGCATGCTTGTGCTTCCTAAAGTACTAAATTGGTTTACAGCTGACATTGCCTACCATCATGTTCACCACCTTTCGACAGCTATTCCAAACTACAACCTAAAAGCTTTTCATAAAGAGTACGAAGAACTTTTTACTGGTGTTAAAAGAATCTACTTAAAGGATTTAATGACCACTTTTGACTACCAGTTATGGGACCCTCAAAAACAAAAGGTCGTAACTGTTAATTAATTTTTCCTCTTTTTTAAAGGCGGCAAACAGTTCTTTAAACTCTCCGCACTAAGAGTTTTTCTTTCAGTATCTGAACACTCCCTCTTTGGAGTGTTTCCAAACCCCATCTTTAAAAGAATAAAAACCACTACATAACTGAAAAGAGAAGCCATACTTAAAACTTTAAAAACTTTCATATCTCTTATTATAGGAGGTTTTGTGAATTTTTCATTCTATAAATCACCAGTTATTAGAGTAATTTATAAGCACTCTGGCCTTATAAGCTTAGGCCCTGTAAGGTGTATTCTTTTACATGAACTGAAAAATATCACACTTGGCTGCTTGCTTTAAACAAGCAGCCCTACAGTTCAAAAACCCGCTCAAGGCAGACTTTGAAAACTCAAATATTTTCTTTAGAGACCTTGCTCATTGTATTGCTCTAAAGCTTGTAGAGCTTCAATCCCATAAACAACTGAAGGACCTCCACCCATTAAAACAGCCACACTAATTGTCTCAGCAATTTCCTCTGGAGTAGCCCCACCGCTCATAGCATCATGAACATGAAAACTGATACACCCGTCACAACGCACAGTAATTGCAATCCCTAGAGCAATCAGCTCTTTTGTTTTTTGGTCAAGTGCTCCGTCTTTTACAGACTCTTCATGCAGTTTAGCAAAACCTGCCATCGGGCCTGGAATTTGCTGCCCTAATTTTTGCATCCACTCATTAAGTTCTTTGTAATGCCCCGGAAAGTCTTTCATCTTATACCTCCAAATAGTTGTTTACTATATAAGACCCATTTAGCAAATAAAAGCAGCTCATAGCAATAAAGGACGCTCCTCAAACCCATAGTGGCAATCTAAGTTCTTTATGTAATGAAAGTAAGGTTTTTTAAGATTCTACAGCTCTGCAAATGTTTTTGACCCAACAAAAAAATGGACTTTCATTAAACTAGCAGAAGCTTGTAGTGAGTACTATAAAGGAATAAAATAAAAGACTTGAGGGCACACTCTTTGCGCCCTCCTTCATACTAAAGATCGACAGACTCATTAATAGGAGCGCTCAAGATAAGCTCTACTTGCTCATCATCTTGCTTAGTATAGTAAGCACTGACTTTCTCATCACTAAGTCCATAAAAATAATAATCAGCTTCAGTAAAAAAGCTCTCCTCATTGATGTCTTTTAACTCAGTAGTAGCAAGTTCATCAAAGTTTGCTCGTATACCCCTTGGAGCATTGAACAACCAGTGCCCTCCAACTTTTCCAACATATCTAAACTTTCTAGCCCATGGAGCTCTACGGTCATGCTTTCCTCGGTAAGAATGAAAGTGTGAGTAGCCAGCATCTCCAGATGCGCAAGCTGCTTTAGCAGCCTTAATCACTAAACTTCTCGTCTTACCTTTAGTGCCTGTACTTCTTAAAGAGCGCGGAGCAAACCCGCGCTTTGAAATTCCACATATAGTTTTGCCGTAATAATTACGAAGCTTTCTTGTCTTTAAAGTTTTACCAGCAACAAGCATTCCTTCATACCCTTCACCACGAGCTTCACCATTGATGGTTGCAACCATACAGTTATATTGTGTATCACCACCACAACTTGCAAGAGACAGTGAGGACCATGTTAAACTAACTATTCCAAGAGTAATTATTAAAAAACTTTTATTTATAACCATAGACTTATTCTCCTGAGTCATTAATAGAGTTAGCATGCAAAATTGCACAGAAGGCTATGTACTTGCATTCTTCTAAATTAGGTATTGAAAAGAAATCATTATCCTTTAACTTAAGAAAACTATGGAAGTCTTTCATAAATGACCTGAGATTTAAGACTTCTTCAACTGACTCCAACCTTCAGCAGTTCAAAACTTTAGAGTCCTGGAACATCAGCCTCTTCAGAGTCACCAATTTTTTCATCAAGAGAATCCATTGATTCGTTTGATGAGTCTGACTCTACTACCGTTTTAAAAGAATCACCCTTAACACTGCAACCTTTGCTACATCCAAATAATATCAAAGAAAATATACATGCAAACAGTAAGTTTAATGACCTCATCAAATAACTCCCTTCAAATTCTCTCTTAACTAAATATATTATCTTAATCTTTACTTCCAATGTTTACTTCAATTGCTCTAGTGTATTTTTTCTGATCACCTGGGATTGCTACTTCAGCCCCACTTCTGATTGCAGAATAGTGTGGTGACATGATCTCAACGCCAGCTTCTTTAAATTTTGTCTGAATATTCTTATGCAAATCTGAATATATTAAAGCCATCTTTCCTGGTCTATCTGTGTAAGCATTGAGCTCATATGAAACATAAAAATCATCTAAAGAAGTTTGAAGAACAAAAGGCTTTGGGTTATCAAGAACCATATCAATCGCATTTGCAGAGTCTATAAGTAAAGCATGTACATTATCCCATGGGACATCATACCCAATAGTTATAGTAGTGTGTAAAATGACGCCCTCTTCCGCAGCAGAGGTACTATAGTTAACTATATGATTAGCCAAGATGATTGAATTTGGAATCGTTATATTTACATTCTTAGTTGTCTTAATTCTTGTAACCAAAAGATCTCTACTAATTACGTCCCCAACAGTATCTGCAATTTTTACTCTGTCCCCTATTTTAAAAGGTCTCATGTAAGTTAAAACAGTTCCTCCGACCATATTAGAAATTGCAGTCGATGAACCCAATGAAAGCAGTATACCTAAAAACATAGAGATACCTTGAAATGCTGGAGTATCGGACCCGGGAAGATAAGGGAAAATCATTACTGCCGAAAACGCTACAACAATAAAGCGTACCAGCTTGTATGTTGGCATAGCCCATTCCTTGTGAAACCCTGAGAATGAAATTGTTCCTCTCTCAATTTCTCTAAAAAGAAATTTAATAAACGCAAGTATATAATAAGTAAAAATCAGAATCACACCGATAAAGAATAAATTTGGAATAAAATCTACAATAACTTTACTTATTTTTTTAATCGGATTTCCTATATAACCATATAGCTTGGGGGCAAACTCTGACGTTTGAGGGAAAAAGCTTAAGATAATAGGTATGTAAAAGTAAACTATGACCAATGTCACAATTACTTTTAATACTCTTGCCAGTAAAATAAAAAAGTCTGCCACTCTATCAGATGAAATCACCTCATAATTTTTTATTTTAATAGCCGGAAGAAGTTTTTTCTTAGGCCCGCTAAACGCATTTGTAATGAATGGAAACAATCTAGATATTGTTGTTAGTAAAAAAAGTAAAAGAAGCGTTGCAACTAAAGCGTAAGCAATCGAGATCATAAGCTTCTTAGGGCCTTTTAATTTCTTAATAGCCACTATAGAAACTTGAATTTGTGTTTTATACTGGTTTGCCAAAGTTTCTTGATCAGTCTTAAAATCACGAGCATCTTTTTTTGTAATAGTAAGAACTGATGTATCTTTATAAACTATATTGATCGAGTCTTCATCAGAGGCAACAGTCAGTTGCTCTTTATCAAAAAGCCTATCATCAATAAGTTTAGTTACTTTCTCCTCAACTAACTTTATTCGCTGGTCTAAGGAGATTGAGCCCACTCCGCTCTTTAAAGGAATAATATTCTGATTTAGAACTTTAACACTCTTAACTGCGGCAGTGGCTGCATTTGAGAAAAGAGCAACTGATATAAAAAATAAAAAAAACTGTAGTACTTTCATTTAAATCCTCAACTTATATTTTTGAAAAAACCTTAGCCCTGACAGAAAAGCCAATGCTTACAAATAAGGCTTGTACAGATTCATTATTGCCCCAACCACCTGAAAAATCCAACTTCATATTGTTATTTAAAAGGTAATCAAAGCCTGTATCTATAAATAAATTACTTTTTTGCTCTTCAGTGTTTCCAAACACCTCAAAAAAAACACTTACTTTTGAGTTCACTGTTCTTGATAAATTGAAAACATAAAACTCATGTGGGTCTCCGCCATTTCCATCAAAAGAGATGCCTACGTTTGTAAGTAAAGCGTATTCTCCAGGCATTTTGTGAAGGGCCGACAGTGTTATTAAAGGAGCAACAGCTTTAGCTCGGTAGTTTTCATTTACAGCCTTTAATTTAAATCGAGTTTGAATTGCCATTTGTGGCAAAACTCCTCTTTGCTTGTTATTAATTAAAGACCGAAAACCTAAATTAAAGGTGTTTAGTCCTTTTAAGTCCTCAACCTCAGTATTTCTAGAGTTAAGCTTTTGATAATTAAAAGCCGCACTCAGCTCAAATCTTTGATTCAGCCCAAGTCTTATAACATTTGATGCTGAATCTACAGACACTTCGTGAATCATTCCATTATATTTGAACTGCTCAACTCCAGTTTGCATTTGAAGAAATCCAGCTTCAAGCACGCCTGCGCCTATTGCCTGACCCGGCCTACCTGACTGGATAGAGGCCTTTGACTCTTGAGCCAGAGATAGCACTAATAAAAAGATCAGAGGTGCGCTTTTAACAAGCATGTTTACTTCTTTTTTTCTTTACTCAAAGCGCCCTCTAAAGACTCTTTGATCTCTTCGCTATCTTTTGTCGAAGTGGTTACTGCCAAAACGATAAAAATTACAACTAAGACTAGCACAGCAACTCCTACTTCTTGTAGAAAAGAAGCACTACCATTGATCATTGAACCTATAGTCTCATCTTTCAAAATTTAACTCCTTTCAAGCTAATTTAGTGGTCGAACAGCATACCTATTGAATTAAAAATACTACCCTTAGTTTTGATCTCAATAAGAGTTTGAAGTTCTCCATGGTCAAAGTAAAGACCATTACAACCATGACATTGATCTATCAAAATGCTTGCAACCTGAACTTCCGTCATTTGATCTCCACACTTTGGACATTTCATCCAGTGAGTTTCTTTTGCTTGCTGAAGCTGCTTATTTTTGCGTTCAATATCGAGTAAAGCTCTTCTTTCTTCGATAAGATCCTTGTTTTCATTGTAAAAATACTCTTCTTCTCGCTTATAACTATTAGCTGATAAACCACTCATGTAATTCTCCTATTTGACCTTTTAATAGACCAACACCTTTAAGAAACAATTTAGGATAAAAAGTCACAACTGCTCACCTGTTAGGCTTACGTAACTTCTGTTGGCAAATATAAATGTGGCTTTATGTTAGAAAATGTTTCTTAATATTAAAGTAAACTGGGCTTTAAGCTTGTAGGCTGAAAAACAATTATCAGCGGAGAAAGACAATGGAATTAAATCAATTAAAAACACAGATCAATATCTGGATGACCAATGAGTGGGCTCGAAATCTCTTCATCCTATTTATCATTTATATCTTTCTGTCTGTAACAAGTAGATTTTTGAAGAAAAGTATCAATAGAAAATTTAGCGACAACAATGTTAAGTTGAAACTTCGGAGCACTGTAGGTATTGTGCTCACACTAATTTTTGTACTCTCTGGCCTATTTCTATTTTCAAGTAAAATATCAGGTTTGACAGTTGCCCTTGGTGTTGCAGGCGCAGGAATCGCGTTCGCATTACAGGAAGTCATTGCAAGTGTAGCTGGCTGGTTCGCCATTCAGTTTGGGGGGTTCTATGTTGTTGGGGATAGAATAAATATTGGAGGAACAAAAGGTGACGTAATAGACATCGGAGTCCTTAGAACAACTGTTATGGAGCTTGGGCAATGGGTTAAAGGCGACCAATATAATGGCCGAGTGGTCAGAGTAGCAAACAGCTTTGTCTTCAAGGAACCTGTTGTAAATTACTCCGCCGACTTTCCGTTTTTGTGGGACGAAATCACTGTTCCCGTAAAGTATGGTTCTAATATACAAAAAACTAGACATCTGTTTAAAAACATAGCTGACAAATATTTTGACGCCTACGAAGAAAGAGCAAAAAAAGAGTGGGTTCGTCTAGTTGATAAATATGTAATTGAAAATGCAAAAGTCGATAACCAAATTTATCTGACCGCTGATGAAAACTGGCTCACATTCACAATCAGATATGTAACAGATTATAAATCAAGACGACTCGTTAAAGATCACCTTTTTACTGAAATAATTAGCGCAATTGAAGAGAACAGTTCTTTTGTTAGTATAGCAGGAGCATCAATAGAGATAACCAGTTCCGACAACTTAATGTCAGCAATATCTCAAAAGCATTCACAGGGGGCATTATGAATATAAATTTTGAAGCCTTAAAAGAAATTTGGAATACTACAATTCTCACCTTAGATGGACGTATAGTGACTTTAGGCTCTATAATCTTAGGAGTAATCTTTTTAATCTTCGGCTTAGTTTTTTCTAGGATAACAAGTCGAATCTTTGCAAAATTTGTAACAAAAAGATTCAAAGTTAATAAAAACGCAAGCCATGTTTTTGAGTCTCTATCTTTTTACCTACTCATTGTATTGTCTGCATTATTTGCTCTAAAAGTCGCACATATTCCAATAACAATATTTACAGTACTGGGTGGAGTTTTAGCTATTGGAGTAGGTTTTGGATCTCAAAACTTAATAAACAACTTTATTAGCGGGATAATCATGATGATTGAGAACCCGATCAAAGTTGGAGATTATATCGAGGTAGAAGGCGTCTTTGGTGAAGTAGAAAACATAGGGACAAGAAGCACTAGGATTTTGTCCTACGGAAATAAGCATATTATTGTTCCTAACAGTTTTTTTCTTGAAAAAAATCTTTTAAACTGGACACATAAAAACAATATCGTCAGAACATCTATTAAAGTTGGAGTTGCTTATGGCTCACCTACTAGAGATGTTGAGAGATTACTACTTCAAGCAGCACATGAAGATTCAGACATTATATCAGGTCGACCTCCAAAAGTTTTTTTTACAGACTTTGCAGACAACTCTTTAAACTTTCAGCTCGATTTCTCAATTAATCAAAGTGAGTTAGAGTCTAGAAGAAAGACAGAGTCAAATATACGCTTTAAAGTTGATGAGTTGTTTAGAGCAAACAAAGTCTCTTATACACATCTCCGAGCCCACGAGACGCTCANNTCCACAAAGAGATCTACATATTGATCAAACTAAACCTCTGGAAATTAAAGTATTATGAAACTTTTTGATCTATCCCAAATTGACTGGAACGATAAGAATATAATTGCAACGGCAGGAATTTTTATATGTTTTTTAATTTTAAGGTTCTTAACCGTCAGAACCTGTCTCTTATACACAT
>JBOEFV010000046.1:0-18656 GCA_050633065.1 Bdellovibrionales bacterium | reverse complement strand
CTCTAAATCTTTTTTCTCTAATTGGAAATCCTGCCTTTGCTTTTGCAGAAAATCAATTTCATCTCTAAGAGTCTTTTCCTGAGAATCATACAAGTCTGTAGAGTTTGCGATCTTTTTTTCTAACGCCTCTATTTCTTGCTTAAAGATTAACTCTCTTCTCTCAGATTCTTCAATCTTCTCCTCAAGCACATTGATTTTCTTCTCACTTACTTCAGCTTCTACCTCAAGTTGAGACTTTAAGAATGACAAATTTTCATTTCTCGAAAGAAGCTTATCGTTCTCTTTAGAGAAATTAATATTTTCAGATTCCGATGCAGAAAATTTTTCTTTAACCTCTGAAAGCTCTTTATTTAGATCGCTTACTTGATCTATATGCTCTTCAATAGATGCATGCTTTGCAAGAATCTCTTGATCTCTTTCTTCAATTTGCTTAATAAAGTCTGTAATACGCAGCTCAAAAGCCTCTTCAGCATCGATCCACTCTTGCCTTGACTCAACAAAGTCAGCTTCCTTAGTTTCAGCCTCTGCCAGTAAATTAATTTTGGCAGACAATTCATCCTCTAAATCACGATACTTCTGTCTCTCATCATCAAGCTCTGTGCGTAAATCTCTTAACTGTACCTCTAGAGTCTCTTTCTCTTCTCTTACATCAAAGATTTCCCCCGAAAGTACCGCAATTTTTTCATTAAAACTATTCATGCTCCCGATAGAAGCGTGATTCTGCTCAGCTGATACCTTTAATTCACCACTTAAGATTTCTACGTGCTCCTCTAAAGCGGCACACTCATTCGTAAGCTTTTCATTCATGTTTTCAAACTCATCAATGCGAATGCTCAAATCATCTATTTCTTCAGACTTCTTTTCTGTATTAGCTTCCAGGGATGAAATTTCATCTCTCAAGCCAAGGATTTCATTAATTTGTGATTCTTTTTCAGCCTCTAAAATTTCAATTTTATCGTCTAAAGAAGTCTTCACCTGTCTTTCTTTAGCTAGATCTTCTTCATATGCCTCAATTTTTAAAGTTTTCTGCTCTATACCTTTCTGTAAAGCTGAAATCTCTTCTTTTAAGCCTGAAATCCTATTGTCTTGTGAAGCCTTTTCAGTCTCCAAAACCCCTATTTTATCATCAAGTGACCCTTTAGCTTTTCTCTCCGTCTCAAAATCCTTCTCATAAGATTGCAGCTCAAGAGCTTTATTTGAAATTTCCATCTGTAAATTGGAAACTTCTTCTTTTAAGTCAATGATTTCATCTGTTTGAACTTCTTTATTCGATTCCAGAATTACAATTTGTTTTTCAAATGAAAATTTAATATTTTTCTCATCCGCGAGATCTTTTTCTAACGTTTCTATTTTAGAATGCTTTTCACCCATTTCAGTTTTAAGATCAGTAATTTTTTCTTTTAATCTTACAACATCAGCTGCCTGGTTTTTCTTTTCTGAAGTTAAATTTTCCATCTTTTTTTCGAATGAAAATTTAGCAAGCTTTTCTTCCTCAAGACTCTTTTCCAAGCTTTCTATCACTGAATGTTTATTATCCATTTCAGTTTTTAAATCTGCAATTTTTTCTTTTAAATGTAAAACCCCATCATTTTGAATCTTCTTATCTGCTCCAGCACTCTCAATCTGCTTCTCAAGATCCCTATGCACATCACCTGCATCTACCAACTCTTGCTTTAAATTTTCTATTCCTAAAACTTTAGTCTCTATCGCAGTTTTTAAATCTGCAATTTCCTCTCTTAAACTCATCACTTCAGCTGAGTGTGTTCTTTCACCCTCCTCAAAAGACCTAATTGTTCTATTCAATGTTTTTTTAATTTCTATTTCAGCTTTTAGCTCTCTCTTTAATCCCGAATTTTCTTCTTTCTGCGTTGCTATCACAACTTCTTTTTCATTAAGTGATACTGATGCTCTTTCTATATCAAGAACAAGTGTTTCTTCTCTGTTTACTAATGCCGCGTTTTTCTCTTCAAGTTTTTGAACCTGTGAATCAAAATCAACTTTAGCTTTTTGAAATGCTGCTCTTGCCTCTCCAAGTTCATCTTGGATTTCAATGATTTTTTCTTCGTATAAAAGAATTTTGCTTTTCTTCTCTTCAGACTCCATTCTATACGCCTGCACTTTTCCGCGCAGTGCATTGATCTCAGCTTTTAAAGTTGCATCGATCACTTGGAAATCTCTTATCTTATCAGAAAGAGCCGCCGTGTCCGCCCCTGTCTCACGCAAAGAGGCTACTGTCCCCTCATATGAATGAATTTGAGCTCGATTGCTTTCTATTTCATTTTTCAATGAAAATATAATCTTTTGGAAATCATCTATTCTAGTTTGCTTATTCTTAGAATCTTCCTCTGAGGCTGCAAACTGATATTTTACAAATTCAAACTCTTTCTCTTTCCTCTTATATCTTTTAACAGAGTCTTTTAGTTCTTTTTTTAATTCTGTTATTTCCGCCTTAAAAGCCTCTAATACTTTTAAATTTGTCTTTTTAAAATCATATAAAGCCTCGTTTGTACCTTTAAGCTCTGCAGATTTATTTTCTAAAAATTTAACGCCTCTTTCTAATTTAAAAATCAAATCATTCTTTTGTTTCGTTGTATCCTTTAAAGATTCTATGTTTTTTTGCATTTTTTCTTTTTCTGCAAACATAAGTCTTGCTCTTTTTTCAATCGCGATATCTTTTTCTTCAATTCTTACTTTGTGCTGCTCTTTAAAGTTTTTGATCTTATCTGCGTAAGTCGCATGTAACCTTTGAACCTGCGCCCTCATGATTTCCATCTTGTGCTCATTCTGCTTAAGGTCTTTCTCTTTTCCCCTATAAGCACTGCTGAGTTTTCTTAAATTGTCTTCAGATGCTCGTTTTTCATCAAGAACTACATTCAATTTCTTTTTAAAGTTTTTTTGGATGAATACCATTTGTTCAACCAAACCATTATAGTTTTGTCTAAACATTGCCAGTTCATTTTTTGCCGACCCAAGCTGATCATTTAAAAAGTCAACTTTTCTACTTGGCCGCGCCAAACCTCTTATTACTTCAGGCTTTACTAAATTGGACGATTTTTTTGATTTTTTATTCTGACGAAGTTCTTTTACGTCTGCGTGAAAATCAATGACATTATCTGTTTGTACAATTTTTTTAGTGTCCATACTTTCTTATCCCTTTTCTCGTGTTCCCCAAAAACAATTCTTACTTTTTAAATGTTTATCTTTTCAACTTTAGGAACACCGTCCGTTTGGTTGAATCTTACCCTAGCTAACTCAACCTGCGCCTTTAAAGCTTTCAAGTTAATATCAATTTGCTTAACCAGTGGTGACATGGATGCAATGTTTCTATTTTTTGATGGCATCAAATTATCCTGCATCATGTGTAGCTCAAAAATTTGCTTAACAACTTTTGCATATCCTGAATATATTCCAAGGTAGTACAGTTTCTCACTGAATTCTGAAGTTTTAAGCTGCTGAAAAAGTTCTAATAATTTGTTTTGTTTATTTAACCATTGCGCTGAAAAACTCTGCCACCTTTTGATTTTTCTGTCGGAAGTCCCCTGCATAAATCGGTCAGAGGTTGCCTTATACTGATTAAACAACGTATACGAAAGATCCTCTAGCTCATCCAGCTCAAGCCTAACTTCTTCTCTTGCTGATTCTGTAAAAACTCTTAAGTCTTTTTCATATACATCAAAATCTCTCGTCCCTAGTAATTGCTCTTGCCTATACAGTTCCTTATTAGGTTCAACACAATTCACACAATACGCTTTTACAACGTATTGTCCCGCCGGCAAAAATTTACCCGAAGCCTGTCTAATAGCATCTGTTTTAAAAATTTTGCTTTTTATTTCAAACTGCTTCTTATACTCAAATCTATATGCACCAACTAAAGTTCCCTGAACTCCAGATACCTCTAAACGTATTTTTGTTCCAACCGGAGCATTGATAGCACCAACAAACTCAGGATCTCTTCCACCCTCATTTAATTCATATAGGCTAAGTCGTGGATTTTTACTTGTTTCAAAAGATGATGCCGCTTTGACAAAGCTCTGCTTCACATCTTCAGGCAGTAAACTCAACTGCTCCTGATAACTCATACCTTGAGACTTGTAGATCATTGCCCCGCCCACTAAGACAGCAAGAATAAAACCCACCACTCTACCATAGTTCACATAAGTTTCACCAAAGCCAAAATACTGAGAAACAGCCTCTAAACCTATAGTGAAAGGATTTTTATTCTTTTCTAGCTCTGCCAAGCTTTCTTCAACGCTTATTGGCTTTTGGCCTTCCGTAAAGTCTAAAGACCTTGCCTCTTGGCCAATTCGATCAATGTAGTTTAACTTCGCTTTGTATGAGAACTCTTCATCAGTATGCGTTTTTATCTTACTTTTCCCATAAGACTTAAACCCCTCAACGTCTTTGATGCTAGTCCAACCATCAAACCCTGGGCGCCATAAATAATGCTCTGTAGAGATTAATTTTTTTGAAAGAAAGCCTCGTACTTGCTTTGAACTAAGGGGTCCAAAATGCCTGTTGTCTCGAAAAACAAACCAATCCTGCAAAATATGCCCTTGTTCAACAAGGCCTGTTTTTTTCGGTAATTTTTCTAAATTGAGTTTTTGAAAAGATCCATTCATGGATTAATGCTAGAATACATGATGCATTCACGTCATTCCACGGAAACAGCATCCCAACTTAGGTACATACAATCTTGACCTTTGTCCGCGCATTTTAAATATATACCCTGGCCAATAGTCTCGCTTTTATTCAAAAAGAAAATCTAGCCTTTATTCCCATACAGATCACACCGAATTAATTTAAAATATATAAAGGAGGCTGAAATTGAACAGCTCGAAATTTGGATTACTTTTAGCACTCGGAGTTTTTCTTCTCATAGCACTTACTTCCACTAAAGATCCTACAGTATTTCTTGATTGGCATGCTGCCGTTATCGTAATTGGTGGAACTTTGGCTGCCGCCTTACTAAGTTTCTCTCTTGGAAAAATGGGGCAACTTTTCAAGGTTTTCTCTGTGAAGGTTTTGAAAGGAACTGAAGAAAGTTATGCTGAAATTGTAAATGAAATTGTTGAACTTTCTCAAGGCCACCGTTCAGACAGCAATTATCTTGCGGCAAATATTGAGAACATAAAGCATCCTTTTTTAAAAGAAGGAATCCAGCTTATGCTTGATGGTGGACTTACAGAAAAAGAAATTGATGCACTTCTTATGAAAAGAGCGAAGACTCACCATATTAGGTATGAAGAGGACGCTCATATGTTCACGACTCTTGCCAAATTTCCCCCTGCATTTGGACTACTTGGTGCCGTGGTTGGTATCGTTTCATTAATGCAAGGACTCGGCGGAGCAGATGCAATTAAAACAGTGGGGCCTGCGATGGCAACAGCTTTGATTGCAACTTTATACGGTATTGCCGTAGCAAATTTTATTTTTATTCCTATTGGAGAGAATTTATCTAAGTTTAACAGGCAAGATAAAATAATCCGTCAAATGATTCTAGATGGACTAAAAATGATAAGAACAAAAAAGCACCCCTTACTGGTTGGTGAGAGTGTTAGATCATACCTTCTTCCTGGTGAAAGAATGATCGCACAAAACCCTGCGGCAAAAAAGGCGGCGTAGGTAATTATGGGCGCTGAAAACCTTAACCCTTTTGAAGAAGTTGAAGAAGACGACAGCCACGCGTTGTATGAAGACGAAGGCGGCATTGCACATGAAGACACTGAAGGTGTCTGGCTAATTAGTTATGCCGATCTTATGACTCTGCTTATGGGGTTCTTTGCCTTAATGCTTTCAATGGCAAATTTTGATGAGGCTAACTTTGCAGCCGCTGGTGACGCTGTTGCCGAATATACCGGCGGAGAAGTTGAAAAACCTTTTGAAGAAATTGGTGAATCCATCAAAGATGTTATTGCTGAGAAAAACTTAGATCAAAAAGTTAAAGTTGATATTACAAAGGCTTCTTTAGTTATTACTTTTGAGGGAACTCTTCTGTTTGGATCTGGCTCATTTAACCTAAGAGAACAGGCCGGCAGTTTAATGAGTGAGCTTATCAAAGTTATTGGTGAAAAAGCTCCTGATAAAAAGATTTTAATCGAAGGTCACACTGACAATATACCAATCAACCGTGGTGTTATTGCAAGTAACTGGGAGCTTTCAAGCTTAAGGGCGAACTCAGTAGCGAGATTATTTGAAACTTATAATTTTAAGAAAGAACAAATCTTAACTCTTGGATTTGGTGAAACTAGGCCTCTATCAGAAAACACTGATGGAAATGGAAACCCTATTAAGGCAAACCAAGAAAAAAATCGTCGTGTCGTTATTAAAGTAATGAATCAGCATCCGCTGTAAAAAATGGCGGAGGGCGGGGGATTCGAACCCCCGAGGCGCTATAAACGCCTGCCAGTTTTCAAGACTGGTGCATTCAACCGCTCTGCCAGCCCTCCATAGACAGTTCTATTATAATAGAAGGCCAGAGGGCAATCATTTTTTACTAATTTATCGTAATTGCATAAGGCGACAACATCAAAATTTGCTCATGACTCAAGCTTTTTTTGATTTTTTTAGTGTACTCCAAAGGTGAAGAGAGCGCCTCTTCTACAGTCTTAAGCTTTGCACCAGCTCCCAGGATTCCGCCCAAAAGCCCTTCAAACGCCCTTTTCTTGGGGTAAAAATCTAGATCATAATCATCAAGCTTTAGCTCTCCCGCTAAAGCAACTGTACAATCCTCAAGGCCACCAAGCTGATCTACAAGGCCTACCTGTTTAGCCTGCGCCCCAGACCAAACTCTCCCCTGAGCAACCATCTCCACATCATTAAAACTTGTATAGCTTCTTCCCTTTTCAACAACACCTAAGAAATTCTTGTAAATTCTTTGAACATCCCTTTGGAAAATCTCTTTCTCCTCTTCTCCCATTGATCTGACGCCTGAACCCAAATCCGCATATCTATTCGTGACCACTCTATCAAAAGTCAGCCCCACCTTAGATTCAAATGCTTTCTCTGTATTAAAAAGCACTGAGAACACACCTATAGACCCTGTAATCGTATTAACATCGGCAAATATTTTATTAGCCCCTGCTGCAATATAGTAACCACCTGAGGCCGCCACATCTCCCATGGACACATATACTGGCTTTTTAGCCTTAAGTTTTTCCACCTCATACCAAATAACATCTGATGCTAGAGCACTCCCCCCTGGAGAATTTATTCTTAAAACAAGTCCTTTAATTTTTTTATCAAACCTAATTTTTTGCAGCTCTTCCACTACTGTATCTGAGCCGATAGTTCCTTTTTCTGAAGGGCCCGGCATAATAGCGCCTTCTAAAACCAAAACCGCAATTTTATTTTTTTTCTTATTAGATCTGCTAAACAGCGAACCCTTCTCAAGAGCAGCAAAAAGGTTCTCTTCTTTTAATGATTCATAGCCTTTTATTGAAACTAACTTTCTTAAGTCAGCTTTTTTTAATGGTATCTTTTCTTCACCATCTTCAGGTTTTTTTTGAAGAAACCTTTCAACCAAATCAGTATACTGGATAACACCATCTATAAGATCTATTTTCTTCGCCTGTTTAGCAGTCCGTACCGCAGCATCTTCAGCAAACTCTCTTAAGTCACTAGCATCTATGTTTCTAGCCGCTGAAACCACTTCAAGTGTCTCTTCCCACAGGTCTTCAAGAAGCTCTTCTGTCTGCTGTCTGGACTCAGGACTCATTTTCTTATTTATAAAAGGCTCAATTGCAGATTTAAACTTACCTGCCTTAAAAATTACTGGCTCCATTTCAAGTTTATCAAAAAGACCTTTATAAAACATCGAAGTTGATGCAAAACCATTCCACTTAACTTCTCCAGTTGGATGCATATAAATTTTCTTGGCCACGGAAGCAATGTAGAGTGATTTTTCATCAGCCACTTCACCAAAAGCCACTATTCTTTTTTTAGATTCTGCAAAATCAGCAAGAACCTTTCTAAGCTCTTTTGCTGTAGACCAGCCGATTGGCGTTGCAGAGGTCATTTTAATAATTACGCCTTGAATCCTATCATCCTCTGAAGCTGTTTCTAAAGATTCACGAATATCGTGTAAGTTATATGTTTCACGAACACCTAACATATTCTCATCTGAAAGCTCTGTTATCTTTTGAGCGAGGTTTAAAACAATTACTGAATCTTCTTTTAAAGACTGCGAAGATTGACCCTCTTTTGCACCAGACAATGCACTGATAGCCGCCGCCAAGCCCGCAATCAAAAAGAACAAACCAAAAGTGACCCCAAAAGCCGCCCCTAAAAAAGATCCGAAGAACACTTTAAAAAATTGCTTCACTAAAACTCCCTGTTTTTAAATAATCTCTTTACCCATATATTTTCTTAAAACTTCAGGGACAACAATTGAGCCGTCCTCTTGTTGATAATTCTCATAGATCGCAACAAGAGTTCTCCCCACTGCCAAGCCTGAACCGTTTAAGGTGTGAAGTAACACCGGCTTCCCACCTTCTGAAGGCTTAAATCTGATGCCCGCTCTTCTTGCTTGAAAATCTCCAAAATTTGAACACGAGCTGATTTCACGATACGCTTGTTGCCCAGGCAACCAAACATTTATATCAAAACACTTCATTGCACCAAAACTAATGTCCCCTGAGCAAAGCTCCACTGTTTGGTAGTGAAGCCCTAAATCCTGCAGAATGCTCTCAGCATCAGCCAGCAACTTTAAATGCTCTTCTTTTGATTTTTCAGGGTGAACAAGCTTTACTACTTCAACTTTGTTAAATTGGTGTTGTCTAATAAGACCCTTAGTATCTTTACCGTAACTTCCCGCTTCAGACCTAAAACACGGAGTGTAGGCGGTAAATTTCTTTGGAAGCTCTTCTTCTTTAAGAATTTCTCCTGCATATAAATTTGTTAAAGGCACTTCCGCTGTAGGAATTAAGTATCCGTCACGCCCTTCTATTTTAAAAACATCTTCTTTAAACTTAGGAAAGTTACTTGTTCCAAATAAAGCGCCCGATCCTACAATTAATGGAGGGAACACCTCTTCATAGCCGTGTTTTTCCGTATGCTTATCCAGCATAAATTGAATTAATGCCCGCTCAAGCTTTGCCCCATCACCTCTTAAAAAAGCAAATCTTGAACCTGAGACTTTCCCCGCGCGGTCAAAATCAATTGTTCCATTCTGCTCTCCAAGTTCCCAGTGTTCTTTAGACTTAAAAGAATGCTCTCTCTTCTCGCCCCATTCACGAAACAAAACGTTCTCATCCTCTGATTTTCCTGAGGGAACCCCTTCGTCTAAGCGGTTCGGTAAAACATGAATCAACTTCTCCATCTCTTCTTGAGCTTCGTGAGACACAACCTCTAAATCTTTTACATCCTTACTAAGGTTTTGCATTTTAGCTAAAAGATCGTCTGAAGCTTGGCCCTTTTTTTTAGCCGCTCCAAATTCTTGGCTAGCCTTTTTCTGTTCTGCTTTTTTAGTTTCAAAATTATGGATTGAGGATTTTCTTTTTTCATCTAAAGCAAGAAGTTCATCAACTTCCTTCCCTGACATGCCTCTATCAATTAAATTCTTTCTGTATTCTTCAGCGTTACCCACACCTTCTTCAGATTTTTGGTGCAACCATTTTAAATCAATCAACGTACCACTCCCTAAAGTATAGCCTTAAATATTGGGGCCTAAAACAACATACAATCTAAACATCAGGAGAAGAAAAACAATACCTGCATCAAATAACAGTACTGATATCAGACTTGAATTATGAAACCAACGCCAAAAAAAAATTTGCACCGCAACCAATGTAAAAATAAAGGAAAAAGTCCCGTATTCAAAAACTGACAGACCAAAAACAGCAAGAACAAAGCTGAAGATAAAGCCTGAAAGCCATTTTGTCATCCATATCAAAAATCTTGGTAAAAGCGCCTTGCTTCCGCCTTCTTCTAATAACATCACTTCTCCTCAACCATACTTTTAAGCTTGTTAATTTTGTTTTCAACATTTTTTTTGTTTGGAGCGTTCGGATATATTAACAAGAAATTCTCATACGCCTTTAACGCCTCCCGGTAACCGCCCTGCTGCTCATAGATTTGAGCTGTCTCAAACCAAATACGTGGATTGGTCTTATCTAGGTCCTCCGCGACAATTGCACTCGCCTTTGCCTGATCCAAAGCGCCACTTAAACGGTAACAACGGGCCATATCAATATAGACCTCTCCAGGCTGAACAGCCTTATCAATGGCTTTTTGATAGTTTTTTGCGCAAAGCTTGTACCACGAAACCATTTCACTATACGCTTCTGAATACTCAGCCGATGCTGTATTAATTCTTTCAGCCTTCTTTTTCGAAATATTACCTAAAAGATGATAACTCTCAGCAATCAAAAGGTATGATTCAAAGTGCGAGGGGTCTCTTGAAAGCTCTTCTTTACACAAATCAATTGCTTTTTGTGCAGACTCCGCACTTTTTTCTTTTTCAGCAAGCAGCTTTGTCGCCAGCGCTGATTGATAAGATAGGTCTGGATATAGCGGGTTTGCCCGCCTTACTCGTGTAAACTGTTTAAGAGCTCTTCTCGGTTTTAAATTCTTAGTCAACATCACACCACTTGCAAAAAGAGGGTCTGCTTGAGTTGGCTTCATTAAGTAAGCTTTTTCATAATTATCTACTGCAATTTCAAGCTTACCAAGAGCCCCCATTGCTTTTGCATATGAAATTACACCCTCTAGCATCTCCCACTCTAAGAGTTCATTTGCTCTTGCAGCAACCTGTGCAGCCTTACGGTATTGCTGATCCTCTACATACATGTTTGCAAGAATGATTTGATACTTCAAATCTCCAGCTGAAGCGTTCATTCGTTCACTAATGTACTCTTCTGCTGCAGCCAGCCCTTGTGTTTTCATCATAAGCTCAGCATATAAATTTTCTAATTCAAAAGATGAGCGACTAACCTCCATCGCAGCTCTTGCGTTAGCATAAGCTTTTTCAATTTCACCAAGCTCTTTAAGAGCCTTCACCGTAATAATGATTGAACGCACATCATTAGAATATATTTTTAAGGCTTCTCTTGAGTATCTAATTGCACCCTTATAGTTTTTCCTGTGAAGTTCGATTTGAGCAAACCCTCTATAAACCTCGTAACTAGATTTATTAACAGCTTTGGTTTTCATTAAAACTCTTGCCGCATCCATTAAGCGGTACTGACTAATTAAAAACTCTGACAATGTTATATACGCCTCTATTCTCCTAGGGTCTGCTGCCACAGCCAGCTCCGCCCACTTAATTGCATCTTTAACAAAAGACTGGTGCCAATAACAATTTGCTATCCTTAGCGCAGCCAGTCCGTTTTTAGGATTGATTTCATAAGCTTGCTCATAAATAGCGGTTGCAGCCTTCCACTCTTCAGCATTGTACAACGCGTCAGCTTCCGCAATAATGTATTTATCTGCAGAAGACACATCCGCCTTAGCTCCAGTAGAAATCAAAATGTTTTTAGCTGAAATGTTTGAAGGATCTAAGTCAAAAGCAACATGCGCAAGCTCTTTAGCTTTAGTAGATTTCCCTCTTTTTAAAAATGCTGTTGCAACAGCAGAATAGGCTTTAGATTGCGTAACCTTATCCGCCTTATTTGTTTTTGAAACCTTAAGGGCTTTATTAAAATACTTCATCCCTGTTTTCATCTTACTAAAAACTTCTATGTTCAAAGTTGCCAATTGAAACAACGCATCTGGATGAACAGGGTTTAACTTCAACACTCTCCTAAAAACATCGTACGCCTCTTGGCTGCGGTTTTGCCCCTTATAGGCCTCTCCTAAAAGCATTAATGTTGGAATCCACCTCGGTTCAATTTTAACAGCACTCTCTAAAAAAGATGATGCAAAATTATAATCTTTTTTCATGATCAACAAAAGACCTTTAAAGTATCTAAGATAAAACGAGTTCTCTCCTGAAAGCCCTTCAGAGTTGAGGTAGGAGTCAACAGCAACATTTGCTTCTGCCGTCTTTCCTCTAAGAATCATTTCCGTTAATCTACAAACATATAAAACATCTCCGCCACTACCAATACCGTAAGCTCGCTTTGCCATCTCTGAAACAACATAAAGATCATCACCTGTTTTAGAGGTGTAATCCCATAATCTTAAATATGAGCCACACAAGAAAAGAAGACTTGTCTTGTTTCTTGATTCATAGGACAAGACTCCGTTTAAAAGGCCTTGCCCCTTAATAACATTTTCAACCAAATCACTTTGAATTAACTGCACTGCCCGCTGAATACTTTTCTTTTTTTCAACCGACCCTTTAATTTCTAGTCTTGATTTTTCAGGAAGCATGTAGCCATAACCCTTCCCTTTTTTTACAGTTTTATCTTCTATGAAAAATAAACTTGCCACCAAACCTAAAGCCACGACAGCAATTAAGTACAACAGCTTCTTACTTTTTTTATCCTTCTCACTTTTTTTTCTAAGTTCACTTAAGCGGTCAATNNACGCTTGTCTATCTTCAAAAAGGTGTGAGCGCCCTTTCGCTTCCCTATGCTGGACCGGGGCTTCCACCGGAGGGGCTAAAGCGCCAGCCTTATCTAGACCGCCGTCTTCTTCGTCATCAGCAAAGCCTTCATGCTCATACTCTTCATCATCCTCTTCTCCTGAATTTGTCGGAAAGATTGGTTCTGCTTCACTCAGCAAATCGCCAACTTCAAAACCAGCAGGTTTTTTCATGAGTTCGCCTGGGATCTCTTGCTCTATTTGAACTGTATTTTCCTCAAGCTCTTGAGACTCCTGCTGAGTTTTTTCATCTATTTCAGATTCTGTCCCAGATAAAACAGCAAGCATGTAATCAAAGAATTCTGGCTCTGTGGATATCTCCCTCCACGCCCCCTCAGGGTATGAGGCTATTTTCTCATCACCCGTGACAACACCATTTTTAATCTGAATCAGTATCTCACTTGTTTCAAAAGGGCCCTGAACCTGGCCTAAGGCGTCTTTAATAATCCATAAATTACTCATACGCCCTCCTTAAAAGTTCCATTTAGAGACCTGGTTTCATACTGGCACAAAGTCTGTAAGTTAATAAAATTACAGGATATTTCTACATTCTACACTTAATTGTCTTTGAAGCAAAAAAAATATTTGGGAAGCCCATTGTATTTCAGCTTTCAAAAGATAACTTGTGGCTTCAGACGCGTTCTGATCCAAAAAGGAGGAAACATGAGCTTTATCTTAAAACTAGCTGCAAGTATTTATATTCTCTCAGTTCTCGCTTTTTCTAGTTGGTCAAGAGCTTCAGAAAGTTATGAATTTCAGCCTTCTTTAGCAGTAAACACAAACGCTTTTATTCCTTATGGGTCAAAAAGCTCAATAACAACTGTTGATGACACAGGTGTTGTGCTTGAAGAGAATGGGTACTTACTTTTTGAAAATGAGGCAGGCTTTGCTTCTTTAATTCATTCTAATAGTTTTTCTTTATTTGAGAATGTTGAACTCCCCGTAAGAGTTGCTCTGTTTGGACAAAGCTTACAAAAGGCCTCTGGCCTAAATAACTTAAGTCCCGTACTTCAAGTTACTGATGTTATTTTTTTAGATTTATAACCCCCAGTTATAAATTTCTCCCCCCAAGCCCTTAGGTTCCCCCCTACAGGGCTTTTTTTATTTTAGGCTTTAACTCTTTGAAGGCTTCCACCTAATCCGGAAATTTTTTCTTCAATTCTCTCATAGCCTCTATCAAGATGATAAATACGATTGACCTCTGTTGTTCCCTCAGCAATTAAACCCGCCACCACTAAAGAAGCACTCGCTCTTAAGTCTGTTGCCATAACAGGAGCCCCTGTTAACTTTGAAGGCCCAAAAACTTGCGCTCTTTTTGAGTCTGTTTTTATCTTTGCACCAAGTCTTGCAAGCTCTTGAACATGCATAAACCTATTTTCAAAAATATCTTCTTCAATAAGACTTACGCCATCAGCTTGAGTTAATAATGTCATAAGTTGTGCCTGCAAATCCGTTGGAAATCCTGGGTGAGGAGCGGTTTTAACATTCACAGGCCTTAGTGAACCCGTCTCCTCTCCTAAAACCTCCACACATCTCTCTAAAACATTAAACTTTGCTCCTGTATCACGAAGCACTTCAAGAAATGCCGTTAGATGTTCTGGATTCATATTTTCAACTTTAACATTTGATTTTGCCATTAAAGCTGCACAAATAAATGTTCCCGCCTCAATTCTGTCACTGATAATGTCATGCGACTCCGGAGCCTTTAAAGCTTCAGCCCCGACAATTGTTATTGTTGATGTTCCAAGCCCTTCTATCTTAACGCCCATTTTAGATAAGTAATTCCCAAGGTCTACAATTTCAGGCTCTCTTGCTGAGTTTTCTAAAACTGTTGTTCCTTTTGTAAGTGCTGCAGCCATCAAAAGATTTTCCGTTCCACCAACTGTGGGCTTTGCAAAAAATATTTTAGTCCCCTGAAGTTTTTTACACACAGCTGAAACGTAACCCTCTTCTACCGTAATCTCTGCACCCAGCTGCTCTAGCGCTTTTAAATGCAGATCAATCGGCCTTGTTCCAATAGCACAGCCCCCTGGGAGACTCACTTTTGCATGGCCAAACCTTGCAAGTAAAGGCCCTAGCACCAAAATGCTCGCTCTCATTTTTCTGACTAAGTCGTATGTTGCTACCGGCTCTAGCTCTTTAGGTATAATGATTTCAGCTGTCGCATTAGCTTTATCAAATGAATACGTAGCGCCAAGCTCTTCTAAAATTTTCAATGAAAAATTAACATCTGCCAAATCTGGAAGGTTTTTAATTGTGTGCTTTCCCTCAACTAACAGTGTTGAAAACAAAATAGGTAGCGCTGAGTTTTTAGCCCCACTTATCTTCACAGAGCCACTAAGTTTTCCACCACCCTTAATAACGATTTTATCCATCACTCCTCCTTAAGGTTTCTCTATGACAAGAAACCGATCTTTTCCAAAGCTGTCTTTATGAATACATGGATTATATTCCGCAAGTTTTTCTTCTATAATTTTTCTTTGATCATGAGATATTTCAAAGACCAGCATCCCGCCACTCTCTAACCACTCATAACAGCGCACAGCCCACGCAATTACTTTTTCCCAACCCAACGCTCCACCAAAAAGAGCTTCGTGAGGCTCATGTTCGTAAACCCCCTTAGCTACATCAGGATCTTCAAAATAGATGTATGGAGGGTTACTTAAAATAAGATCGAACTTTTGATCAAATTCATAGTCTTCAAAAGTTTTGGTTAAAACCTCTGTACTGAATTTTTTAGACCCACACAAAGCTTCAGCATTTTTAACTAGTGATTCATCACCAAATGGCTCAACCAAAACTAACTTTTCAAGACTTGGCAAATGTATGGCCGTGCCAATTCCCAAGCATCCTGAACCAGAACCTATGTCGATTAACGACTTAACAGGCTTATCTTTATACTTTTCAACGACCCATGCTGCAATCTCTTCAGTTTCCATTCTAGGTATCAAAACCCCATCTGACACTACGAATTTCTCACCCATAAACTGAGTGCTTCCAATGAAGTACTGCAATGGATAGTCTTTTTTCTTAAGTTTTGTCCATTCAGCTAATGATTCTTTTTCCGGGACACTCATTTGATGCTCTCCAGAAATGAGCTTTGCTTCTGAAATTTCAAACTTCTCTGTTAAAATCCAAATAAACTCTCTAAATAAATGTGAGCTTTTTTCTTCACAAGAATGAAAGAAGTCATTAAACGTCATAACGCTTCTTAATCGCTCATCTCAGCTTGCAACATTTCAGCCTGATAGTGCGCAGCCAGCGGGCCAAGCAATAAATCAAAATCTCCACCCATAACCTCATCAAGCTTATGTAGAGTTAAGCCCACCCGGTGGTCTGTCACTCTTGTTTGCGGAAAGTTATAAGTTCTAATTCTTTCAGAGCGATCCCCTGTTCCAATCTGGCTAAGCCTTGTATCAGAAGCTTCTTTAACTGCTTTTTCTTCTTCATGAGCAAGAAGTCTTGAGTACAAAACCTTCATTGCTTTGGCTTTGTTTTTAGTTTGTGATTTTTCATCCTGACAAGAAACCACAACACCTGTTGGAACATGCGTGATTCTAACAGCTGAATCTGTAGTATTTACGTGCTGCCCACCAGAACCACTAGATCTAAAAACATCAATTCTTAAATCTTTATCCTGAACGTCTACATCAACTGCTTCTGCTTCTGGAACAACTGCAACAGTTATAGTTGAAGTGTGTACTCTTCCCTGACTTTCTGTCTTAGGAACACGCTGCACTCTATGAACACCACTCTCATACTTAAGTTTACTATAAACCTTATCTCCACTAATTGAAGCTATGACTTC
Organism: Bdellovibrionales bacterium; assembly: GCA_050633065.1. Lineage (GTDB taxonomy): Bacteria > Bdellovibrionota > Bdellovibrionia > Bdellovibrionales > UBA1609 > JALZUR01. Next base: position 2,326 of record JBOEFV010000046.1, on the reverse strand, counting down.
CTTATAACCACCTACCGCCCCAGGGCTAGTTGAAAGAACCTCAACTTTCCAAGAGTTCTTAGAAGCATAGTACGAATATCCTCTAAACAACTCCTCAGCAAAAAGTCCCGCCTCATCACCACCAGCTCCTGCACGCAGTTCTAAAATAATGTTTTTATTATCTTTTGGATCTTTAGGAAGAAGGTGAATCTTTAAAGCTGCCGTGAGCTCTTCAACTGAAACTTCAAGCTCAGAAACCTCAAGCTTTGCAAGCTCTCTCATCTCTTCATCACTTTCTGTTTTTAGAATTTCTTTACTAGATTCTAAATCATTTTTTGCTTTAATATATGCTTGATAGCAAGAAACCAAGGGTTCCATCTCACCATGTTCACGCAGTAATTTTTGGTACTTTGTATTGTCCTGAATAATAGACGGATTCTGCAAGTCTCTTTCTAATTTTTGAAACTTGCGCTCAACTTCTTCTAGTTTATTAAACAATGTAGTGCCTCGTTGGTTATGAGGAAATTGAAATCTTCAGCTATACAGATAAACTTATTTTTTAAGTTTAGCGTAACGCTTTTTAAAGCGGTCGATTCTTCCTTCAGTATCAAGAACTTTTTGAGTTCCTGTGTAAAAAGGGTGCGACGCACTTGAAATTTCTGTTGTAAACAATGGGTACTCTTTCCCATCTTCCCACTCAACAGTCTCTTTTGTGTGTACTGTAGAGTTTGTTAAAAATGAAAACCCAACGTTGATGTCTCTAAAAACTACTTTTCTGTTCTGTGGGTGTATATCTTTTTTCATCTTTCAATCCTCTTTTTGCTCAAATATTCTTCAAATTAGCTTGCTATAGATACCGTCTAAAAGGGGCTGGGTCAACCGCCGCCCATGCCCTTTAGGAAGTCTGCATTGGTTTTTGTGCTCTCCAGCTTTCCTAGTAAAAATTCCATACTATCAACCACATTCATTGGCGCTAAGACCTTTCTAAGGATCCAAAGGCGGTTTAAATCGCCTTTTTCAACCAAAAGGTCCTCTTTTCTAGTACCTGATTTGTTGATGTCCATACATGGAAAAATACGCTTTTCCATTAATTTTCTGTCTAAATGGATCTCAGCATTGCCTGTTCCTTTAAATTCTTCAAAAATAACCTCATCCATACGAGACCCTGTATCAACAAGAGCTGTCGCAATGATTGTTAAACTTCCACCTTCTTCAATATTTCTAGCAGCTCCAAAGAATCTTTTTGGTCTGTGGAGTGCATTTGAATCCACACCACCAGATAAAATCTTTCCAGATGGAGGGATAACTGTGTTGTAGGCCCTCGCTAAACGAGTGATTGAATCTAGTAAAATCACAACATCATGCTTGTGCTCAACAAGCCTTTTCGCTTTTTCTATAACCATTTCAGCTACTTGTACGTGTCTAGTTGGCGGCTCATCAAACGTTGAACTGATCACCTCACCTTTTACGTTACGAGACATGTCTGTTACTTCCTCTGGTCTTTCATCAATCAATAATACGATTAATGTTACGCCAGGGTGATTTTCAGTAATAGCATTTGCTATATTCTGCATCAATACTGTCTTACCCGTTCTTGGAGGGGCAACAATCAGTGCTCTTTGCCCTTTTCCTAAAGGAGACATCAAATCAACTACACGTGTTGTGTAGTCATTTGGAGCGTACTCTAAATGAAGCCTTTCTTCTGGGTATAGCGGAGTTAAGTTATCAAATAAAATTTTATTTTTAGATTGCCCATGAGGCTCAAAGTTAAGGTTATCAACTTTAAGTAAAGCAAAATAGCGCTCTCCCTCTTTGGGAGCCCTAACAGTTCCCATTACTGTGTCACCAGTACGAAGACCAAATCTTCTGATTTGTGACGGGCTCACATAAATATCATCTGGACCTGGAAGATAATTGTAGTCTGGAGATCTTAAAAAGCCATATCCATCAGGAAGAATCTCTAAAACACCATCTCCATAAATATCACCAAGTAGCGCAGCTCTTTTTAAAACTTCAAAAACCAATTCTTGTCTTCTTAAGCCTGCAGCGTTTTCAATTTTAAATTTTTCAGCAAGCGCTGCAAGGTCTGCAATCTTTTTAGCCTTTAAGTGTTTTGCACTAAGCTCTGCTTTTTCAACATCTGTTAGCTCAATATCTGATAAATCAATATCTTCTAAGGTCACAGGGTCTAAAGGAACAGCAAAGTCTTCATAATGCCCGCTTCCTCCGCCCTGAGCGTTATAACTATTGTAGTCTTTTCGGCGTTTATTGCCGCCACCACTGTGGCGGTTGTTATTCCTGTTATTGTTTCTATTGTTATTTCTATTATTGTTTCTATTGTTATTTC
>JBOEFV010000045.1:0-25052 GCA_050633065.1 Bdellovibrionales bacterium | reverse complement strand
AGATGTGTATAAGAGACAGCGTTGGAACTCCTAAATGAGGCCCTCCATCAAAAGGATCAATTTCATTTTTATAAACAAAGCCTAATTTTTCCATCAACGCTCTTGCTGGACGAGTCTCCTCACCCACTTCACCCACAACAAGTCTCGCCTTAGACTCTAAAAGAGTCATATATATTTTATCTTCAGGAAACAGGCTTTTTATAAATTCTTTGTTGGTGTGACTTAAACGGTCGGCCTCTTCATAAGGAAGCCCTGTAAATCTTCTTCCTAAAGCCTCCCAGAATTCACTTCTGCCTTCTGCTGTAAGTGGAGGCGCCAATTCACAATGTAGATTCTTATCAAATTGCTCTCTGTTAGCCGCAATAAACATGAAGCGGACCAAACTAATGGTCTTACCAACCTTCTCTGGCCTTCGGCGGTACTCCCGATCAACAATAAGACCACCTAATTCTGTTGGGCCATCATAGTCTTCTTTAAAGCTTAAAAGTTGGTGTATAAATCCAAGCCCAAGCTCTGAACTGAATTTCTCTCTTTTTTCGATTTTATAAAATAAATGTGGATTATCCTCAGTTCCATGCTTAGTAACAATTTTAGAGGCCCCGATCACTCTCCTAAGTTCCGTGTCTTCTGCCACAAATAAAAATTCTCTCTCCTCCGCAGGAAGCTCCTTTTTAAACGAAGCTTCACTCAATTCTAAAATCTCTTTTAATTTTGATTTATTTGCCGGTAGGTTTAAAAGCACAAATTGACTTGCAAGTTTGTACAGATCATCTAGATCACCCATTCTGGATTGCCTTAAGTATATACTCATTATTTATCCCTTTAAAACCTCTACAAAAAGACTCTTATATGAATAGCATGTGTTCATAAGATCCTCTATAGAGATTGATTCATTAGGTTTTTTTGCAAGCCCCTCTTTACCGGCTCCAAGAATTACAACATCTTTACAAATCTTAGAGAATACACTTGCCTCAGTCACATTTAAACAGTGCTCTTCTTTTTCTTTTCCTGATCTTTCTTCATTAACATAAGGGGAGCGAGCATCAGTTATCATAACTTCTCCCCCAACCGTCTTCACAGTTTTTTGGAACTCTTCAAACCAAGATTCAAGATCCTGATTACTTGTGTAAGCTGGAATAAGATTAAATCCAAAAAAAGTAACCCCTTCATCTGAATCAAAGCATTTTCCAATATGAATTGCTCTTTCCAGCCTACCGCTTTTGAATTTTCCCTTTAAATCCTCATCTAACTCAAGTAATTTTTCTCCAAAGTGTTCAAACTTTAAAACCATTGAATCTTTAAACGGAGGAAGGGAATCCACTTCAAAGTATGTTGTCTCAGGCTCTGTAATAGTCGCAGCCCCTCCATCTAAATCTAAAATCAAAGTGCCTTTAGGGAGATATCTGCAAGACTCAATCATTTGAAAAACGGTGTTGTCTTTTAACTCACCACCACCAATATAGCTATAAACTTTACTTTGAGATGAAGTATTCTCCTTTAAATCGTGCTCTTTTCTAAGGGCTTTTTCTTTTTCTGAAAACGGGAAGAAAACCTTTGTTTTAAGCCTCCCCGCACTTCCGTATAAAACCTTACTCTCTGTTGGGTGTGCCACACACACTCGGTGGACTTTACGCTGCTTAACAACTTCTTTTAAGAGCCTTCTTGCTCCACGCATTTTAAACTCTCGCCCATACCCAACAGCAATCAAAATATTTTTATCTAAGCCAGTGTTCTCTTTTAAAATCTCTTCTAGCGCGAGCAGCTGCGCAACCAAAGAGACCTTGTCATGTGCTGCACCAAGGCCATAAATATGGCCCCTCTTAACGGTCACCAACAACGGATCAAAGTCCGTTTCTGTCCAAAGAGAGAGCTGGCTTGGGTTTGCGGTGTCCGCATTAACATAGCAAATTAAGTCGATATCTTTTTTTTCAGGCTTCGTTTCTACATAATAAACTGTAGACTCTCCATGTGCTGGAAGAGACTTCCAACTCAATGACGGAAAAGCTTTTTCCAAAACTTTTCCAAACAAAACCGTACCCGATCTTTCACTCGACTCTGCTCCTAGAATCTTTTGACTAACATCAAGCACCGACGCCTTGTTGAACATAAAACCTACTTTAACTCTAGAAGAGTTTTCTCCATGATTTTCTTAATTTCATTTATATGTTTGTCTTCAAGAACTGCAGGAAGTAAAAACCTCACTCTAAAAGGGCCGCTACCGCAACCAAAACACATAACTCCGTTCTCAAATAATCTTTTCACAAATGCCAACATTTTATCTTTTTCACCATTAAAGGCTGTAAAGGCAACCATTAAGCCAAGGCCTTCAACATCATTCACTAAACCCTTACATGTTGTTTTATTTAAATCCTTTAGCATATCTGTGAACCCTTTGTGGATTCTTTGAATCTTACCACCGTCACCCATGTAACCATCATCTAAAGTTTCAAGAACTGTTTTGCCTGCAGCTAATGCAACTGTAGACCCTGAGAAAGTTCCAGAGATCAAACCTGGTTTAGGGTTAAACTCTTCTGTATAAAATGTCGCTCCGGTTTGTAATGTTTTTGCAACAGAAACAACATCCACATAATCACCAAGACCTAAAGTTTCAAAAGCAAAGAACTCACCTGTTCTACAAAATGTTTGCACCTCATCTAAAAATACTGGAATCCCTTCTTTCTTACAAATTTCAAGTATTGGAAGGAAGAACTCTTTCGGAGCAACTTTATAGCCGCCCTCTCCCTGCATTGGCTCAAACATAAAACAAGAGATGTCTCCTCTATGCTTTTCAACATGTGCTTTAAACGCTTCTAAAGATTTTTCAGAAGATTGAGGGTCTTTAGAGTCATAAAATGGAATCCTTAAAACTTCATTATAACGAGGAAGACCCACCCTGTAGTTATCATTGTCCGTCACCTCTGCCATCATCGTCGTTCTTCCTGCAAAAGAGTTCTCCATAGCGATAACCATTCGGGCTCCGTTTGTTTTTTGACGACACATCTTAAGGCCATTTTCGTTTGCCATCGAGCCTGATGGGCAAAGCCATACATGCTTTAAATTTGAAGATCTTGATCCAATCTCCACAAGTTTTTCCATAATTTCCATATACTCTTTATTCGGCTGAAGGTTTCCCTGCATAACAACATCTGATAACGCCGCTTTAACTGAAGACTCCAATATATATGGGTGTGAATGACCCAGAACATGAATGCCTATTCCATTAATTAAATCAATTTTAACACTTCCATCTTCAAGCTCTACATAAGGCCCTCGCCCTCTGCCAGAACCAACATATTTAAAAAACAAAGGACGTCCTCTATATAAATTTACGGCCGCCGCCTGCTCATCTAAAGTTTTAATTTTACTTTCATCCGAAGCTGCTTTCACTTCTTGTAAATCTGCACACCCGCCTAAATACGCCTCAACTAGACCTTGAACTTGTGTTTCCATTGGCATCATTTTCTCCTATCACTTTTATACAGACACTCTTTTATGTATTATCAAGAGTATGGTTCTTAAAATTCTTATCACCTTCTTATTATATATACCACTCACGCCAGCCTTAGCCACACAAACTGACGATTTAACAGCTCAAAAAATAAACAACTCAACCCACTACTACAATTCTGCCCTAAAGCACCTTCAAGAAAGTAATTTAGGCAAAGCAAAAGCCTTTATTGAAAGAAGTCTTTTTCTAAATCCGCTAAGCCCTTCGGCATATAAGTTAAATACAAAAATCACTGAAGAGATCACCGAGTCCCTTGGAACGAGTAGAAAAGAAGAGGTCTCTTTTAGTTCTCATTTACTAGGCGTCATCCCCTCCCTTTTTTCTTATATTTTCTTAATTTGTGCATTGATATTGTTCTTTTTAAGTCTTGCAAGACTCACTTTTTCTGAAAAATCCTCATACAAAACAAACCCAAAACTCCGCCTTAAAACAACAGCAACAGCTTTTCTCCTTTTTCTTTCCGTTCTGCTTTATACCGCAAAAGAGGCCTCACTAGCCACAAAATGGGCCTGCATAACCTCAAGCTCATCTTCTCTATTTACAGGACCCCATGAAAACTCTTTTGTTCAAACAACATCACTCCCTCAAGGAAGCTGTATTGAAGTGGTCTCCACAATGCCCAACTGGGTGTCACTTAAACCTGCACACCACCCCGCAGGATGGGCAAATCGTAACGATCTTATGATTGTGCGGGGCTATAAATTTGACCCCTCTATCAACAAGGATTAGACTGAAAAAATGATGCTTAATCTATTCGCAAGTTTTTTCCTTGTGCCCTTAATGTCTTTTGCAATCTCAACTCCTCAAAAAGCCGAGATCGCCTTTAAACACGCTGAGCAATTAAAAGAATCTTCTCGTTATGAAGAAGCCCTCTTAGAATTTCAAGACATTGGAAAAGAATTTCCTTATTCAAAGTATGCTAAAATATCGAAGCTAAAAGTTGCAGATGTTCACTTTGATATGGCAAGCTATATACAAGCCCAATATCAATACCAATACTATTTTGATCTTTATCCAAAAGAAGCCAATAGTGACTATGCCTTATACCGTGTGGGATTAAGCATGTATAAACTTCTTCCAAAAACTGTCGACCGCGACTTAACAGGTACCACAGGTGTTTTAAAGGCATGGAGAAATCTTCTAGTAAAGTTTCCAAAAAGTAAATTTACACCTGAGATATTAAAGTATCAAAAAAAGCTCCTTAAAGACTTAGGAGAAAAAGAACTCTACATTGCAAATTTTTACCTTAAAAAGAAAAAGTACGTTAGTGCACAAAGAAGGATTAATAAACTCTTTAAAGAGTTCCCCTCTTTTGAAAAAAATAAAAAAGCCCTAGCCACTGCACTTGCTTGCGCAAAAGGCCTTGGTGATGAACCTGCAATTAGAAAATATTCAGACCTCTTAAAGAAGGCGAACTAATTTAAATGCAATTAACTGAAAAACAAACTGCACTACTAGATTCCGCAAAGAGATATTTTGAAGAAGGATTTTACGATAAAGTATCACCCCTTCTAAACAGCCTCGTTGCTCAAAAAATCAATCTGCCTGATGTTTTTCATATGCTTGGTACGATGTATTACGAACAAGGCCAGTTTAAAGCTTCTATAAATAGTTTTAAAAAAGCCTTAGAAATCGATCCTGATTTTACTGACAGCTCAATAGGTTTAAGTGTTGTTTTAAACGATCTTGGTAAATACGAACAGGCAAGCCTAATCTTTAAAGATGCTCAAGATAGATTGAAGAATCAAAACACTCAAAGTTCTACAAACAATTTAATACAATCCATCGCGTTAAAGCATTTTGAGCTTTCAGAGCTTTATGAAAAAAACAAAGACCCTCAACAGGCTTTTGAACACCTCATAAAATATGAAGAGCACGCAGGCGAGAACGAACGAACTCTTTTAAAGAAGGTTGCTATTCTTCGCTCCCTAGATAATTTTAGCTTTGCAACACAGCTCCTTAAAGCGTGGCTGAACAAACCTCATGAGTCTGTTGACGTTCAGATCTATATCCACTTAGTTGAGCTTCACTACTTAGACCGACAACCTCTGTCAGCGTTATCTGTATGTGAAACGGCTTTAAAAGCAGCCCCTGAAAATCCTGAGCTTTTAAACTTATACAAAAATTTAAAAACAACAACTTTTGACCTTAGACAACCAGGGATGACTATATGAAATTATGTGCACAAGGAATGGTTCCTTTTCTAACTTCTGACGAGATACAAGCTTTAGTAAAATCCATTGCAAAGGATATTCAAGCCAGGCATCCAGGACAACACCTACACCTGATCTGCCCTTTAAAAGGATCTATCATTTTTCTAACTGACTTAGCCAGACACTTAGACGGCGCCTCTGTGACAATCGACTTTGTTAAAGTATCCTCTAAAGGAAAAGGGTTTCGAATCGAAAAAGACGTTGATAGCGACTTAAATGGTAAAACCGTTGTGATAGTTGAAGAGATTATTGATGCAGGAAGGACTTTATCTTTTTTAAAGAACCACTTGATGCTTTCATATCCAAATTCTATTGAAGTGGCCTGCTTACTTGATAAACCGGCAAGAAGAGAGATGCCGATCTCCCCTGACTACACAGGAAAAACAATTGATGACAGATATGTAGTTGGTTACGGGCTTGATTCTGACGAGGTCGGTAGAAATTACACTGATATTTATAACTTCCTTCAGTGATCTTTAGCTGAACAATCTGCTTTAACATTTTCAAATTCAAGAGTTGAGTGGTTTATTTTAAACCGCTCACGCAAGATAGACCTTAATTCTTTTTTCATAGCCTCTACTTCTAAAAGACTATCTGTCTCCACTTGAACATGCCCCTCTAAAGACCTTGTTTTTTCATGAATCGCCCAAATATGAAGATGGTGCACACTCAATACACCCTCAACGCTTGAAAGAGCTTTTATAACTTCTGCACTATTAATGTCTTCAGGCACCGCCTGCATTAATGTCTTAATGCAACTTCTGATCAGCCCCCAAGAGTGCCAAACCACATAAATAGCAATGATTGCTGTTGCAACAAAATCCACCCAGTAAACGTTAAAAAGTAAAATCAAAGTTCCTGAAATAATAACTACAACCGAGGCCATTGCATCACTTAAGTTATGAATAAATGCCGCCCGCATATTGATGCTGTCTTTAGCGCCCTTATAAGTAAGCCAAGCTGTAAAGAGATCCACCACAAGGGCTATAGAGGCAACCACTATAACCATCCACCCATCAATAGGCTCTGGGTGTAAAAAACGTTTCCCCGCCTCAATAAGAAGGTAGCCCCCCACCAACACCAGGGTGACACTGTTGATAAGGGCCCCTAAAATCTCAGCCCTACCATAACCAAAAGTCATCTCCTCATCTGCCGGCTTTCCTGAGATTTTTTGTGCAAAATAAGCAATTATTAAAGCGCCCGCATCACTAAAGTTATGCAGGGCATCCGCTATTAAAGAAATACTTCCTGATAAAACTCCACCGACAACCTGGACTACTGTTAAAAGAATATTAACAACTATGGCCCAAAAAAGTGCTGAGCCATGCTTATTATGATTATGTGCGCAGTGTGAGTGATCGTTTCCCATATGAAAAATATATCAACTAAATACCCTCTTAGGAAACAAAAACCTTTATTCTAATCAAATCAAACTCTCACACTAATTAACACAAAGCTCTGTGCAGCTTTTATGTATATATTCAGGTCCTACATCAAATGTTCCTGTTTCCAGCTGACAAGTTCCCACTGCAAAGTGGTCCTGACAAGACTCACCACACGCGACCGTTGCCTTCTTCCACATTGGCACCTTCGCCCCCGGGGTTACAAAAGTGTTCTGCCACGGTAGAAGACATGCTCTTGGAGGAGCGCCGCCGCCCTCTTCATAGCATAGATTATCACACTGTTGTTTATTGTATGTTGGATCGCCAGTAAGTTTTCCTAAAGTTTGATACTGTTCTGTTGGTTTTATACATTCTTGCTCTTGTTTCTTACAACCTTTGCCACAACCTCCATCTGTAGTAGCACCAACAAGCTTATACGCCATAACCTTTTCACCAATATCTATGTATTGCCCCCAAGGAGTTCGACACCTTGTGCACCGATCATGAATAGAGGTGTAGTACCTTGTACTTGGAGCTGCAGAGTCTGTTGTTGGATCATACAAAACACCATTTCGGTAAATTTCTCCACCAACACAGCTAAACTCTTTTTGAAAAGTCTCCACTCTCTCGTTGCAGTAAAGAGTAGATTTTGTATATAAAATTATAGGAGCCGCTCCTTCTGTTAAACCCCCATAGTTTGGAAGGTTACAGTAACAGTCTTCAGGTCTTGCATTTTCGCAAGCTTGATAACGATATGACCCACTTCCAGAAAAAGTAAATGTTCTTGAGTCTCCACTACCATAACTCACGCATTCTCTTTCAAGCTTATAGTCAGCATCACATGTCTTGCCACATTCAGCGTTCTCTTTACGATAAAAATCCATTTTTCCACCCAAGCTTAAATACCCTGAAGCATCAGGCGTCTGACAACGACAAACTCTGGGACCACATGAAACCTTATCAAAAGATTCATCGCCACCAAGCACTCCGTTTAAACATTGTCTTACTGATTTTGCGTCTTCACAACTTAACCCACAATCAACCGTCTCAGTATTGTAAAGCTCAACATTTCCCTTATGAGGAATTAATGTGTTTCCAAAAACACATGGCTTACAACGCTTTGGTGTACAAGAAAAGTGTTTGTCTTTTGTATAATCGTTTGTTCTATCAATAAGGCTTTCACTTAAACCCTCCGGCACCAAAAGACCATTGCTGCAAATAAAGCTTTCTTCAACTTCTGTACAACTGGCCTCACACTGAACCTCATTACTAGAGTATAAAGATGTTACAGCACCATGAGCTAAGTTTCCTTTCGGCGTTTCACAAGGGCACTCCCCCTGTTCACACTTTTCATTCTTTAATAGATTTAACTCTTGCTGCTCTAAACTAACAGCATCTTCAACCTCTGTACTACAAGAAGAAAACGCCATCAAAAGTGAGAATATTATTATAATTTTTATGGACATGATGCCTTCTCCTCACATGTTTCATGTATAAACGTAGCTGATCCTGTTAACCCATTCACACCGCACGTTCTCGACTGTCTATACTGAGAACACTTTCCTGGAGTGACCACACATGTTCTATCAAAAGCTATAATAGACCCATAATGCCCAACTTCTCCATTCCCCCAAGGAAGAGCACATGCACTTTTCTTAGGTTTTAAAAAATCTGTTTTAGTAAAATCTTGTCTACACTTAGTTCCATCAGCACAAAGACCACTGCCACCGCCGCCATCACCTAAACCAAATTTTGATTTTAGTGCTGAGCCTGGGCCGTCATCATTTCCTGTGCCCCCACCGGCACCTCCTAAAGTTCCCGAGTCTGTCTCAGACTGGCAGGCTGCATATGGATATTCTGACAAGTTAGCTCCACCTTGAAAATTTCCACCTTCAAGGCATGTAAACTCTGATGAGATATTTGCACAAGACACTCCCTCAGGAGCAATCTCTTCTTTATAAAAGTGTACTGTAGCATTTACATCAACTCTCTCACCGCCGTGATAGCAAGTACATCTAGGCCTGCTGCAATATGTATACTGAAAAGCGCCGGCATCAAAACTGTCAATCACACCATCAACACTGCAATTTACTTTCACTCTATTAGCTTCCTCTGAACATGCGTTCTCCTCTTCACATGTACTACCTTGGATTTTATGCATATATCTGTAACGTCCTGCTTTAATAAATCCAGCGTTAGTTACCGGGATCGTGCACTTACATGTGTTTTGTGCTGAGCAAGTCTCTTTATTGTGAACACTTAGTACATTAGCAGGAACAACCGCTCCATCAGAAGTGTATTTCCAGTCCCCGTTGTCACACCTAACATCTATGTTTGAACACGTTATTCCACATTGTATAGCCGTTTCTTTATAAAGCTTTAAAATTTTTCCAGAGTCATAAGTTAAAGAAGTTCCCGACAGCTGACACCCACAGGGGACGTCTACACATTGTTTATGCTGATATGCAGGCTCTCCTTCAAAAAAACCGTTGTTACAAATTCTAACTTGAGACGAAACATTACATGAAGAACCACACTGTGAAGAACTTCTGTTATAAAAGGTATATGGCTCCCCGTGGTTTATCATTTCTCCACCACCGACATCACAAGATGCACACGCACCCCCTGTACAAGTTGTATTCACCACCTGGCCAGCTTTAATCTCTTCATCTGCACCCAAACTGTCACACGGCAGACACGTCTTCATATTCTGTGTAGGACAAAACGGACACTCTGGCGTTTTTACAAAAAAAGAAGTTGTTGCATCTTTTTTTGCATCAATCTCCTCTTGTGTTCCATAAACTATTTTAGCCTCACAACCCCAAGGCAAGTTTTCAAAAGTGAGCTCTTCTATCCCCCCGCCATCAAAACGAGATCCCGTAGTGGTACGAGATGTTGGTGGAAGCCCACAAACTCTCACCTCAGAACACGGTCTCCATCCAGAGTCCACCGGGAAGTCCATAACTGAGACCCCTCCATCACAAATAGGGCCCAAGCCTTGATCCCCCCCAAGAGTTGACCTGTCTGAACACAAATAATTGTTTTCTTTAGGAAAAGAAACTTTCAGTTTAACAACACTCGAGTTTGCACAGTATTGCTGGGACTCTTGTGTTGTGTTCTCAAGTAGTTCAATTTTAGCGCTATTTGATTTTGAGAAAAAACTTTCGTTTCCAAAAACAGCATCTGTAACACTAGTGTTACAGCCACTTAAATAAGGCATTAAAAATATAAAAAACAACTTCCATTTCATTCTTTCAAATAACAAAATCTTCACTCCTGTTAAAAGGGATATGCAACATCAGTGACTCCATCACTAAAGTCAGTAACCACATGTTTAATCAACACTCCATCCTGGAAAAATCTTAAAGTTAGCGGAACTCTCTGCATAGCCGCTTGTGCTGTCAGCATTGTATCTGCTGATGGCTGCGTTTCTGAATCAAGCCAATGCCCTCTTGCAAAAGTTTTGACTTTAGGAATGTAATTCACATAATCATTAATGTTTGCATTAAGCTGGTGGCTATAGCCTTGTCCACAGCGCGAATTCATATTTAAGTGCGCATACTTTAAAATTTGCGCATTTGCTTTAAGTGGTGTTTCAAATTTCTTTATCTCTCTTAAAAGAGTCTTAACCCCATAAGTTGTGTCAATCCACTGACCCAGGGTAGTCGTTAAGTCTACAGGGTAGCCAACTAAAGTTGAAGAGAACTGCGCGCCAACATCATAATAATCCCAATACATCGCAAGTGAGTCCTTATTACCAACAGCAACTCCTTCTACATAGGTGTCATTTTGCTCTAGTTCTGCAGTCGCTTGAGAACCAAAGTCATAGACCTCATCATCTACAGAATAAGCTGTAATTGGAAGCCCTGTACCAAGTTGTCGAATGTCACGGGCATTAACATTTGCCATATAAGCTGCATTTGGAATTGCCGTTAAGTACACATTAGGCTGGTATTCAGTAAGAGTATTAAAATATTCAAGAAACTTTGAACTCCAGGTAGAGGCCGCATTCGATCTTACAATTTGTGCATTATCACTGCTTGTACTTTTGCCAATAGTGTACAGATTAGTTCCTATGATATGTCCATAACCCACATCATGCGCAAAACCTGAAAAACCAGAACTCTCTCCAGGACTTGTGTGACTAAGAAGTGCTAGTCTAAAATCTTCATACGTGAAGCTAACCTCCACCTCTACTGGAGCCGGAGAGTCAGCACACAACATCCCCGAAACCCCCAGTGATGCTGGATCTCTTTGAACTGTAAAATTATTTAAAACACTGTCCGTATCTACAACTTGTGGAAGCTTAATATTATCTTCTAATTCTATATTTTGAAGGCGTAAAGAATCACCGCCTCTTCTTGCCACAACTTCAATCTGTTTTTGATTTAACGCCTGGACTTCTGATAGTGGAAGCACAAACTCAAACCCATGCGCCCCTGTTAATGTATTACATTGTTCAATTATTTGAGGATTTGTTTCTAGCCCCGCCTTATGACTATTTTCATGGTCAAAAAATATATCTATTCCATCTGCTATATATGGCGCCTCCACTCTTCCTGCGAGATCAAAATCTGCATTTGTCAGTGGCCAGTAGTTACCATCTATTGGTGACCCGTGAGGGACCATATATGGATATATATATGAATATTTAGACTGTATTATTTGCTTTGTTTGATAATCTGCAATCTCAACATCCACTGCAGCATTATCCCCCTCATAGCATGCCCAACCTTGAATATAGAGGTTCTGCATATCCTTTCTAAAGTTTGTAATCTGTCCTTTAAGAGATGATGCTCCATCACTATTGTCTATAGAGCGCAAATCAACAGCAACGCTACTGTCTATCCCGTAGTTATTTTTATAATTAATCACCTCTCCTGTTTCCTCATCAATTAAGTTTGGAACAGGATAGTAAATCGCAATTGTTAAAAACAGTTTGAAATTTGGGTCTCTTGCATCTGGAACAAGGGTTATAATTTCATTTTTATCTAGCACAAAAGTCTGACTGCCCTGCAGCGCACTTAGTTCAAAATCTTGAATTAAACACGGCTTTGAAAAATTACACGTAGACCCAGAATCAAATATTGCAATCCTTGCGCCTGGATGAGTTGCAATTAAATCCCAATCAACATCTACCTCTAGCTTAAACCCATCGCCATCAGCAACTAATCTTGGAGTCGCCGTCATGGATGTGCTCACCCCGCCTGTAGCCAAGCTATTTAAAACACCACCAAGTTTTTCCAAATCCAAACTTGCTCCATTTTTTACAACGGTTTCTAATGAAGCTGTTTTCTTTGCCCCCACATCTGTCACCAAACTTTTCACAAAAGCTAAATCAAATTCATATTCTAGTTTTTTCAGCCTTCCTATTGTTAGAGCAATTGCTCCTGTTACTAATGGGGCAGAAAATGATGTTCCATCACTCACTCCATAGTCACCAGAGAGAATGCTTCCTGCTTTTGTATGGGCCGCACCGTTTGTTGAAACAATTCCCACACCTGGAGCTGTAATTGTAACAGAGTCTCCATCTGAATAATTTGAAAACGACGCCCTAGTGTTAGCATTTAAAAGAGCCCCCACTGAGATGACCCCTGTATAGTCAGCCGCATACATTGCAGGATAATAGCTTGCCGCCTCCGGCCCTATCTCTACATTACTGTTTCCTGCTGATGTTACTATCATCACCTTATTGTTCATCGCCTGCACAATCGCACTACGAAGACCTATATCATCAGGCATAGACCCACCAATAGACATATTTATAACTTCAACATCATGATTAGAAACCGCTAAGATAATTGCATTCGCCACAGAGACATTTTTATAAGTCCCATTACAATCAGCAGCTGTATATGAATAAAGCTCTACATTAGGCGCTATACCCGCTATACCTTCACTATTTCCTGCAGGGCTTGCAATGATTCCTGCAACAAAAGACCCATGAAAGTGCTGAGGGCTGTTTACTGTATAAACTGATGGGCAACTCATCGTTTTTTGAGCCTCTGTTCTCATATCCTCTTTCACACTTACAGTTTGTAAATCTGGAGAAACCCCAATACCTGAATCAATAACAGCAACCTTCACTGTTTCTAAATCAGAAATATTAAAGTATGTCTGAGCCTCATTGTATTTAATGATGTTCATATAAGAACTTTGATTCGAGTAGTGAGTATCATTTGTATTGCTTTTATAAGTATAAACATTAGTCACACCTACGATACATGATTTGTCTTCTTCATAACCTTGAAAATATTCTTCTAGTTCATCACGCTTTAACTCTTTAGGTAGAAAGTAACTATAGTGCTGATCCAAGTTACTCATTCTTGGATCTAAACTTCTTTTGTATAACTGACATGAAACAGCAGAACTTTTCTCTTCACAAAGTTGAGAGGCGCATTGATTATTTATAATGACATCAACTTCTAATCTTTCAGCCTTATTTGCACTTGGCGCAAGTATATCAACACTCTTTAGCTGAATCTTTTGATTTGCAAACGGCGATGGGTACAACTTTACATTGTCTTTATGCTCGGAGCAGTTTTGGTACATTAGAATTAAAGGTAGTAAACAAATTAGTGAAAATACTTGTTTGAATCTATATCCAAAAGAATTTTGATATTCTGATTTTTCCACTCTCCCCCTTTATATACAGTGCTTCTATCGGCTTATCACCGCTTAAAGTTAAAACATTTAACCCCTTAAAAAGGCCTTAATCTCAGCATGAGATTGTAATGCATTTCTGACATTTCATTTGTCTTCCCCTCTGAACTTTCAGCTGAGAGGGTCTGATTCCCTAATTCTAGTCCGAATCCAATTTTCTTGCTGTATGCGTATATCACTCGAAGCATTAAACCCATTTGAGATGTCGGATTTGACGCCAAAAACCCACTCATCCAAATATCAAATTGAGCGTCAATTTTATCAGTCATCTGATACTTCAGCCCCCCGCCAAAACCTAAGTGTTGGTGTTTTATCTTTAAAAATACATTCGGGTCTGACGTTTCTGAAAACACACCCACAACAGCTGGTGACAATGTTAACTTATGATTAATTTTATAGTCCTTAGCCAATAAGAACTTTGCTTCAAAAAACTCTGGCGGCTTTGTCGCCCCCTCTGCCACTTCACTAAATTGCTGTGGCACATTTAAGCTCAAACCAACCCTTAAATTCCACCACTGCAGAGGGCTTTGCATATTCAACAAAATTGAAAAAGGACTTGCAGACTCATCTGATATATCTGACTTAACACTTAAGCTCGACATCCCCAGACCTAAATGCAGTGTGGTTTGCGAATCTTTGTCTTCTGGAGCGTCACTTTGGGTTTTTGACTTTAAATCAAAATCAAAACTTTCACCCTTAAAGACAAAAGAAAATGAGGCACGCAAACTGTCCTCACCCGCAGGAAGATCTTCAATTTTATACTCTTTCCAGTGCTCACCTTTACCCCTAAGCTCTGGTATAGTTGTAGAGCTCCACCTCACATCTTTAGGGACAACAATAACAACAAAGTCTTTATCTTCTCTTTTGTAGCACTTCATATGAACTGAGAAGGGAGTTTTCTTGTCCTCTCCACTTTTTAATAAGAATAAGTTTTGGCCCTCACACTCCTCACTAATAATCTGATCTTCTTCAAATTTCTGTAAGAAAGTAAGCATGTACTTCTTCCTACCCTTACCCCGAATAAGAACCTGCTCTTTTAAAGAGAATAAGTTTAATCTAAATGCTGTCTTCTTCTTATTATATGTTACGACACTTTCAAATCTTGTTTTGATTCTGTCGCCCTTAACACCTCTTGGAAAAGCAATCACTAAGTTGCTACCATAAACCGGTACACCTTCATCGTTTACAGTCCAAACATTTTTCTCTTTATACTTCCACTCAAGAGGAACATTCTTTTTTCCTCTTCTCATAAATATTTCAGTGCTCAAAGCCTGTCCTGTTGTAGGAAGTACATATAAACCTAGCAAAATACCTATTTTATATAGCCTCATTACAATTCTCCCCGCCTCTAAAGAAGCTGAACATTACCCGCTGAATCAATTCTAAACTCCAAGCTTGCCTCGTTTTTTCCTGCCGTGTCTAAACTTATGTTCGGAGGCACATACTTTCCTTTGGTAGAAAAGATTGTGGTTTGTATTTTTGCCGGAGCCTTATTCCCGTAGTTGTTATAAAATTTGTATTTAATTTTATATTTTCCTTCAACAAGGTCATTTGTTTGCCACACCTCTGCCCCTGGGCCAGAACGAGAATCAAGTGCAAAACTTGCTGTACTCCCTGGGTTTTTTCTTTTCTTATAGTTATAAACTCTGCCCTTAGGGTCTATAACCTCTAGATCAATATCATGCTTTTGTGTAGACCACTGTACAATTACTGCGGCAAAAGATGTTCCTGACTTAGCACTTTTGGCTTTTAGCTTTTCATTTTCCTTCTTAATTTCTTCATGCTGTTTCTGAAGCTTTGCGATCTCTGGGTTACTAAGTGTCGGCGTCTCCGGCACCTTCTTCTTAAGCTCTTCTAATTCCTTTTGCAGCTTCACTATCTCTGGATTTGTAAGAATCGGTGTTTCTTTTATTTTTTTCTTTAGTTCTTCAATTTCTTTTTCAAGGCTCTGCATTTTTTTAAGCCTCTCTTGAAGCTTTGCAATTTCTGGATTTGTTAAAGTTGGCTTTGGTACAATTTGCTTCTTTAGCTTCTCAATTTCTTTTTCGAGAACAGGAATCTTTCTATTCTCCTCCTTAATCTTCGCCAGCTCTTTCTGCATTTTAACAATTGCAGCATTCTCCATAATAGGCTTTTCCGGAGTGTTTTTCCTAAGCGCTTGAATTACCTCTTCCAATTCCTTAACTTTATCAGATTCAACTTTAAGCCCCTCAAGCTCTTCTTGAATTTTTTTAATCTCCTCATTACTCAGTAATGGCACTTCAGGCTTATTTTTTAATAGCTCCTCAATGCGTTTTTCTAGAATGGGGATTTTTGTGTTCTCTTGCTTTAAGACCTCTACCGCCTCTTTAAGCTCTTCAATTTCTTTTTCTAACTCAGCAACGTTAACAACAGGGTCTGTGCTCGTCTTTTTAAAATATGGAAATAAAATGATAACCAGTACAATAAAGACACCCAGTGAAGACGCAAAAAGATCTATGGCTGATGTACTAAAAACATTTATTTCTCTATTTCGTCTAGACATTAATACTCTCTAGCCGTTTGGCTCTAAGCGGTTTATAAGCTTTTTATAGATGTACTTGTTGCTGTCACTAATTAAAGTAAACTCCAAATTCTCTATAATATTACTTATAAAAAGTAATACTGAAGCCTGTACTAGTGCTAAAAGTGTTGTATCAAAAGCAATAGCTAGGCTGGCAGCAATACTTGGCAGCAATGTCGGATCATCAGGACTGGCTTTTCCCACCAACGCCACTGATAGCGATATTCCATAAACTGTTCCAATAAAACCCATCGTTGGTATTAGCCACGATATATAACGAATTTTAGTGTAGAAAAGGTCTAATCTCTTCTCATAAATATTAATCAGGCTCTCTAATACTGATGAGCATTCGTTAACTGAACGACTTGTCTGATATTTTAATATAACTTCATGAATTAAATCTAAAAAAACTATTTCTTCAAATTTGTCATAGCCCTTTACCTGCTTTAAAACTCCCACTAGATTTTTAGGCGTATAAATCGTCGCAGCAGACCCTTTTAAAATATCCTCATCAAAGAGTTTTTTTCTTTTTTGGTGTGCATACATTTTTATAATCAAATCACTAAGGCCGACATAAAACGGAACCCACATTATCATTTGAAACGAAAATGGATAAGCCTCATCCTTCACACCAAATAATACCCCTCCGTAAAACTCAGGAAGAACAAGAGCTATGGCCATTGAGAGCATCAGCCCTGCAAATATCACAACAGTATAAAATAGTGTTTTTTCTATATAAAGAAGGCCTTTGTTACTTGTCAGATTTGCTACATTGCCCAAAAAACTCATATATTCCCACTGTCACAAACAGGACAAACTTTGCTTGCGGCTGGAACTATTGAGCTACAGTGTACACATCTTTTTTTTAGTATCGCCGTTTTTGTTTGCTCGCTTGGGTGAGGAGCTCCCCCTCCAAACAAAACTGTGGTTTTCTCTTCAAGCGAGTTGATGATTTCTTTTACTCTTTGAGGCTCACTTTTTCCAAAAATAATTTCTTGATCTGGAGAAACCGTGTCTTTTATAATTTTTTTTACACCCTCTCCAAGCTTTAAAAATGTTCCAAAACTAGAGCCCAGATCCAAAATTTCCATTTTACCATTTTCATGTACAATAATTTTGGCATGCTCACGGCTTACAGATTTATCCTCAACATAAAAGTCGCTGACAGGACTCCTTCCTATCGTAATAACCCGCATAAAACCCTCCGTAACAACTTGTTAATGTTAAGAAAACGGCTTAATCCTGTCAAAGTTCAGCTGGACTAAGAAGCCCGACAAAGAGTCTAGTTAATTTGTGTTTTTTGTTTCAAAAAGAAAACGCCTAAGTAACTTTAGGCTAGATTTGCAAAGTACTCACTGTATATCTGCCAACCATTGTTTTGCTAGAAATCCAGCTTTACTCAAACATCGATAAGATTGAAAATGGTAGGAGATACCGGGTTCGAACCGATGACATCCACCTTGTAAGGGTGGCGCTCTACCAACTGAGCTAATCTCCTATTTCGGTCTGTATTTTTTAATCGAAATTCAAAGGGTTGTCCACAGGAAAACCCTTTTTATGCTAATTTTTAAGAACAACTCTCTTTTGTAAGAAGAACCTCTCCTAAAACGCTGTCTATTTTGAACTGAATCTTCATCAAAGTTCCACCAGATTTACATTCCATGCCGAGTTTACTTGCATATGATCCAGAAAATTCAAAAATTCCCAGCTCAATCGGTATACTCTTATCAGCCTCATGCATGTAAAGCTTATACTTTCCAACGCTTGCGCTGAAATACATTATCCCCTTTTTGGATTCATCTTTTTGGTGGTCCATAATTTCCACCCAAAGAATTGGCTTCTGGTAAAACAGATGCCCTGAATCCTCGATGCGGATATCAATCATCTCACCTCGCCAAACACCCTCCACTAAGGCAATGTTGCTCGTAGACAATGGAAAGACCTCAAAGTCCCCAAGAAAGTCTTTGGTCTCAGCTCCCGCCGATATTGAACACAGTAATACAAATAATAAACTAATAAATTTCATGTCAGACCCCTTATGAGTGAACTTCTACAATTGTTGCTGGGTTAAGTTGGTATCCGTCTTTTGTTCTTAAAATGTAATGTGGCTTTTTAGGATTTGGCTCAAGTAACTTTCTAAGCCTTCTAATCGTCACATAGATTTTATTATCATGTTGTGAAGGGTCATAGTCCTGGCTCCAAAGCATTTCCGCCAGATCAGCCTTAGTTAAAGGACAACCTTTTTTCTTAACAAATTCTACTAAAAGCTCTAGCAAAATAAATTGATTGTTAAGCTCAAGCTTTCCTTTTGATGCCTCTTCCACAATATGATCAACAACATTAATTTTAATATCTGGAACTGTTGTTCTTTCAGCTTCTAGATCTTTTCTGCAATCAGCAAGTACCGCCGCAGACCTTGCATGGTCAGCAGGGTCTATAAGGCCCTCAGCCAAATCAAAATAGTTTTCAGCCAAATCAAAATTCTTCATTTTAATATGAGTAGCTCCAAACTGTATTAGAATGTAAGCGTTCATAAACTGAACAGACTTTGATTTTTTGGAAACATTAAACGCCTTCCACAAACTTTCAAGCGCCTCTTTATATCTACCTTGATTGTGAAAGATTTGCGCCTCACAAAACCATGTTGCAGATTCAACTTCTGGAATATTTATAGATTGAAAAAACACTTTTAAGTTTTCAATTAAAGCAAACGCCTGATCGTATTCTTTAGTTCCCTTAAACCAAACAGCTTTTCCACAAAGGGCAAAGCACATGTTTTCTTTATCACTCTCAGATAAGGCCACATTAAAAGCCTGGTTAAAAAACGTTAGTACATTTGCGCTTTTCTTCTCTAAGTAAGCACAAATTCCTAAAGTGTAGTAAAGCCTTGATGACATCTCTACATTTTCTTCAATTACAAACTGTTGAAGATCTGTTTTTATCTTCTCCACCTCTGCAGTCATACCCATCTCTAAATAAGCTCTTAAAAGCATATATGAAATGTTAAAATATCTGCGAACTTTTTTATTAGCTAAAGACCACTCTCTTGCTTGAAGTAAGTAAGGCACAGCATTTGAAAGCTCGCCCTTCTCAAAATATAAAGTTCCTAAATCTAACAGGTTTTTAGACGTATGTGTCTCTGTAATCACTCATCCCCCCCAGGTTAACAAAAGCTTTTCCCCTCTTCTGCTTTTCACTTTTTGTCAGATTTTAAGATTTAGGTCAAAAAAAATGATTTTATCTTAATCCATAAGTTTTTCTTTGGGATGATGTCTTTTTTACAAAAAAAAGCAGAGGGTAACCTCTGCTTCGCTTAAATTAGATTTGGCAGCTGTTTTAATGAGCTACTTGCTCTGAATGCCCTGTATGTTGTGGCTTTATGCCCGTTCCGCGCTCAGCTCTATTCTTAAAAATTTCTTTTGCATCCTTAACTTCAAGAGCATTTACAAGCACCTGATCAACATGATCCACAAGAATTACTGTTATATCAGCAAGCACATCTTTAGGGATATCCTCTAAATCTGTCTCATTTGCCTTTGGAATAATAATCTTCCTAATTCCACCACGGTGTGCCGCAATAACTTTCGCCTTAAGCCCGCCAATCGCAAGCACACGTCCTCGAAGCGTCACCTCTCCTGTCATTGCCACTGTTCTTGTAACCGGAATTTTCATCATCGCAGAAACTATACTTGTAGTGATTGCAATACCTGCTGAAGGGCCATCTTTAGGAATAGCGCCTTCTGGTACGTGAATATGAATGTCATGATTTGCATAATACTCTTTATCAAAACCAAATAAAGGTCCACGCGATCTTACATAAGACAAGGCTGCAGCACATGATTCTTTCATCACATCACCTAGCTGCCCTGTAATAGTAAACTTCCCTCTTCCAGGAACTACTGACACCTCAACAACTAAAAGGTCTCCACCAACTTGAGTCCAAGCCATTCCATTTGTTAAACCAATTTCATGAGCCTTCTCAATCTTACCATGTTTCACTTTTGGTGAACCTAAAAGCTCAACCACTTTCTTTGGTCCGACTTTATGAGACTTTTTACTCTTTGTTTTAGGACCTGCTTTAAGTTCTGCTTCAACGATCTGTCTAGCAAGCTTTCTACAAACAGTACCAATTGTTCTCTCTAGCGTTCTTACACCAGCTTCACGAGTATATTCTTCAATAATTGACATTAAGGCTGAGTCTGTAAACTCAACGCCGTAGTCACCTAGACCGTGAGCCTTAATTTGCTTCGGCACCAAGTAAGACTTTGCAATCTCAAGTTTCTCTCGAGAGATATAACCCTCTAACTGAATAACTTCCATTCTATCTAGCAAAGGTCCTGGAATTGTATGAAGAGAGTTTGCTGTTGTGAAGAATAAAACTTTTGATAAATCGTAATCAACTTCAAGAAAGTGATCCGCAAAAGTCTTGTTCTGACTTGGATCTAAAACCTCTAGTAATGCCGCAGAAGGATCCCCTCTAAAATCATTACTCATTTTATCGATTTCATCTAAAAGAATTAAAGGGTTGTTTGTTTTCCCTTTTCTTAAAGTCTGAATGATTCTACCTGGTAAAGCACCAACATAAGTTCTTCTATGACCTCTGATCTCAGCCTCATCTCTTACACCACCTAAAGAGATTCTATCAAATTCTCTATTTAGTGCTCTGGCAATTGATCTACCAAGTGAAGTCTTACCAACTCCTGGAGGGCCTACTAAACAAATGATTGGACCCATGTTATCTTTTGCTAAAGTTTGAACGGCTAAATGCTCAACAATTCTATCTTTAACTTTTTCTAAACCCCAATGATCCTCATCTAAAATCGCCTTGGCTTTTACAAGATCTAAAGTTTCGTTATTGTAAGTTCCCCAGGGAAGAGCCACTAACCAGTCTATATAGTTTCTAGCAACTGCAGCCTCAGCACTCATCGGAGACATCATGCGAAGCTTCTTTAGCTCTTTTTCAAGCTTTTTTCTTGCATCTTCACTCATCTTTTTAGACGCAGCCTCTTTAACTAGCTCATCTAACTCAGCTTGAAAATCGTCCTTATCCCCAAGCTCTTTTTGAATCGCCTGCATTTGTTCATTAAGGTAATACTCTTTTTGAGACTGTTCCATCTGCTTTTTAACTCTAGAGCGAATTCTTTTTTCAACTTCAAGAATTTCAATCTCGCCAGTCATAATATTTAAAAGCTCTTCAAGTCTTGAACCCGGATCAATCACCTCAAGTAATTTTTGCTTGTCTTCAATTTTTAAGTTCAACTGAGCCACTACTATGTCTGCAAGCTCTGAAGCTTCTTCAATAGAGGAAACTCTCATTAAAATTTCAGGTGGAATTCTTTTGTTTAATTTAACATAGTTTTCAAAAGTTGTTTTAACTGATCTTACAAGAGCTTGCGTCTCTAGTGGAGCCGCCTCAATCTCTTCTAATACTGTTGCTTTAGCAGTATAAAACTGATCTTGATTGACGTACTCATCTATTCTAACGCGCCCCTTACCTTCAACAAGAACCTTTACTGTTCCGTCAGGCAGTCTTAATAGTTGGATGATAGACCCAACAGTACCTATGCTATAAATATCTTTAGGTTCTGGACTGTTAGTTTTTGCATCTTTTTGAGCGACCAAAATTATATCTGTTTGGTTTGTCATCGCCTCTTCTAAGGCTTTAATGCTTCTGTCTCTTCCAACAAATAAAGGCATCATCATGTGTGGAAAGATTATTAAATCTCTCAGTGGTAACAACGGAAGTGTTACTTGCTCTGTTTGTGTTGTGCTGTTTTTTGACATACGCCCCTCCTTGGTTAGATTATCAAGTCATCTAAAGAGGGGTGCTTTTTTGTTTTTGTACTTTTTCTATTTACGCACTTTCTGCCGAACCAACATCATCGGAATCTTTTGCGTATTTTTTTTCTGAATCTTTCTCAGCCTCAAGCTTTGAAGATCTGTACGCTAACTTTGGAGCATCCCCATTTGTGATAACTCCTGCGTCTATTATAACAGCTTTTATGTTCGGGTTGCTAGGAATTTCGTACATAATGTCTAGCATGGCTGATTCTATAACACCTCTTAGACCTCTGGCCCCTGTGTTGCGTATAATAGCCTCTTTAGCGATTGCTTCTAGTGCATCGTCTGTAAAAGTTAGATCAATATCCTCATATTCAAACAATTTCTTATACTGCTTAGAAAGAGCATTTTTAGGTTCAGTTAAAATATTGATTAAAGTTTTTTCATCAAGCGGGTCTAAGGTCGCAATAACAGGAAGTCTTCCAATAAATTCTGGAATCAATCCATATTGAGACAGATCTTTAGGCTCAAGCTTTCTTAAAGAAGTATCTTCACTTTCGCGCTTTTCTTCTTCTGTTTTAATTTCAGCCGCAATACCCAACGATTTACTTGTTTGTCTGTTCTCAATAATTTTATCAAGACCAACAAAAGCTCCACCAACGATAAACAAAATGTTTGTTGTATCAACTTGAATGAACTCTTGTTGAGGATGCTTTCTTCCACCTTTAGGAGGAAGACTTGCAACCGTACCTTCTAAAATTTTAAGCAAAGCCTGCTGAACACCTTCACCACTAACGTCTCTAGTGATTGATGGGTTCTCTGACTTTCTTGTAATCTTATCAATTTCATCTATGTAAATAACGCCTTTTTGTGCACGCTCTACATCATAATCTGCAGACGTCAAAAGATTTAAAATTACATTTTCAACATCTTCACCCACATAACCTGCTTCTGTTAAAGAGGTCGCATCTGCCATTGCAAAAGGCACATTTAACACTTTGGCGATTGTTTGAGCTAAAAGTGTTTTACCTGATCCCGTTGGACCAATTAAAAGGATGTTTGATTTTGCAATTTCAACATCTCCCGTATCCATTGTCGAGTTTACTCTTTTATAATGATTGTGTACTGCAACAGATAACGCTTTTTTTGCTGTATGCTGCCCAATTACATAGTCATTTAACTTATCCATAATCTCTTGAGGCTTAGGAACGTTTAACTTTCCCGTCTCTTTTATGGTTTTAGCCTGCTCTTCTGTAATGATATCTGTACAAAGATCAATACACTCATCACAAATGTAAACCCCTGGGCCCGCGATAAGCTTTTTAACTTCTTTTTGACCTTTTCCACAAAAACTACAATTAAGTGCTGCGTCTTTACCTTTTTTGCTCATTCAATACTTCCTCTACAAATTATAAATATTAAAACTAAATTCTACTTCTATCTTACTTCTTCTCGATTTTCTTTCGAGCCTCTACAACATGATCAACAAGGCCAAAATCTTTAGCTTGCTCAGCACTCATAAAGTTATCTCTATCCATACTCTTTTCTAAATCTGCGTAAGATTTTCCTGTATGCTCAACATAAATCTCTGTTAATTTCTTCTTAATATAAAGCATCTCTTCAGCGTGAATTGCAATATCACTTGCTTGCCCTGAGATTCCTCCTCCGCCAATTAAAGGCTGATGCACCATCACTCTAGAGTGAGGAAGAGCATATCTCTTACCCGCAGTACCCGCTGCCAATAATAATGACCCCATACTTGCAGCTTGTCCCATGCAATAAGTTCTAATGTCGCACTTAATAAACTGCATAACATCATAAATTGCTAACCCTGCAGTAACACTTCCACCTGGAGAGTTAATGTAGATATGAATATCTTTTTCTGGATTCTCCATCTCCAAAAAGAACAGTTGAGAAATAATACTGTTTGCCAAATCATCCGTTACAGGACTCCCTAACATGATAATTCTATCCTTCAACAAACGTGAATAGATGTCATAACTTCTCTCTCCCTTAGGAGTTTGTTCAATAACCATTGGAATCAGAGCCATACGTACCGCCTTTATCAGTGCTTTTCATCAAATTTCACAAATATTATGCTAAAGAAAGTATCTTTTAGCAGCCATATTTGATATCAAATGACTATCGACAGAAAAATTAAAGAATTTGACTAGACGACGGTCAACTTTTCTAAACAAGTATGTTGTTCGAGATTGAAAAGGCAAGCTTATCGCACCTTTCTTCTCACATTGAGACAGTTTATTTTTAAAAGCGGTATAAAAGGAGAATTACAATGGCTATTACGTATAAAAATGTAGATGTTTTGGGCGGAGAAAAAGTGTGCATGGCACTTTTGTCTGGTGGAAAAAAAGTTTCAGCACTGGAAAAGAAGCTTGGTAAACGTCCCAAGTTGGAACAAGGAGAAGCACTTCTTCTGATCGCACAACCAAAACTAAAAAACACTCACGTTGTTTTAATGAGTACAGAGACAAAAAGTCAGACTGTTGAAAAAATGAGAGACCTTGGCGGCAAGTTCTTTAAAGAATCCAGAAAATCAAAAGCCAATAAGCTTGCTGTATCTCTTACTAACTTTAAAGACCTCTTTGGAGATGATGCTTCAGACTACTTAAAAGGTTTTATTGAAGGCGCTTTACTTTCTGACTACACAACCACTGAAGGAAAAAGTAAACCTAAAAAATCTTCTAAAGCTTCTTTTGAAATTTACCACAAAGGCGCTTCAACTAATGAGTTAAAAGCTCTTAAGACTTCTTTAAAAGAATCGGCTAAGATGATTGATGCAGTTCACTTTACAAGACGACTTGGTGATCTTCCAGGAAACATGATGACTCCAACAATTCTTGCTGACAATGCAGCTTCTTTAAAAGCTTCAGGCCTTAAGGTTACTGTTTGGGATAAGAAAAAAATTGAAAAAGAAAATATGGGCTGCCTACTTGGTGTAAATG
>JBOEFV010000044.1:0-14872 GCA_050633065.1 Bdellovibrionales bacterium | reverse complement strand
CCTTTAACAAGCGGTCTAAAAGATCATCTGTCTTTTTTGCAACGTTCCAAAGACCTGTATGAACAGGAAACATTCCCCATTTACCGCCTATCTTTTTTAAAAGGTCTAAGCAAAGCTTGCAGTGAATTGATTCTTCATAAGTGACTTTAGAAAGCTCTTGAAAGAACTCTGTAGGAATATCAGTTTTCTCCTGAAACTCTATAAGAGTTCTAATACCAAGCTCCATTGCTTGAAGTTCAATGCTTGCAAGATCATGAAGTAACCGCTGTTGTCCTATAGGGTGAGAAAGTCCTCTTTTATTCGGGTGTTGCTTTGGCGGGAGAAGTTCAACATCTCGAGCTAAAGTATCTGGAATACTCATATCTTTAAAAGATCTTTCTAAAGAGTAGTCTATAAGGATCTCTTGTGAAATACGAACTTTCTTATAGATATTTTTTTCTTTAAGAGGATTCATCAAAAATTCTAAAATTCTGCAGTAGAGTAAACTCTGTAGCTGTCCTCATTGTCATCAAGCTTCTCTAACAGCTCTGCTAAAAGTGCCTTATCCTCTTCACCTACATCAGTGATATTTTTTGCTTTATAAGAAAGCTCCATAACTTCAATATTCCAGCCTCTAGCAATTAAAGCTTTTCTTACAATATCTAACTCTTCAGGAGCTGTGTAAAAAGAAGCTCCTAAACCAGCTTCCATTTCAGTAGGTTCAACATCGGAAGCCCCGGCTTCAATCGCCTCTTCTTCAATATCAACTTCTTTATTTGTATTAAACCCCTCAAGTAATCCAACACGATCAAACATCCAAGCAATAGACCCTGCTTCTGCAATGCGACCATTGTTTTTATTAAAAGCAACTTTAATATCCGTTGCAGTTCTTGCTCTATTGTCTGTTTGGCATTCAACAAGTATGCCTACTTGAGATGGACCAAAACCCTCATATAAAACTTCTTCAGGTTGAGCCTCACCTTCTAATAAACCCGCTCCTTTTTTAATAGCTCTTTCAATAGTGTCTTTAGGGCACGATTCAGATTTTGCAGCATCAACGGCCATGCGAAGTCTTGCATTCATATCAATATCAGGACCTCCAAGTTTTGCAGCAACTTGAATCTCTTTAGCTAATTTTGAAAACTTCATCCCTTTTTTTGCTGAGTTTGCAGCTTTAATAGGATTCTTCCAACCTTTACCCATAAATACTCCTTGATATGAAACTCAAGCTTACACTCTTTTCGCTAAAAGTTGAAATGCTTGAGCATAATAGGTTATCTGTTTAACCATCGCGTAAACACCATTAGCTCTATTTGGAGTGAGGTGTTTTTTTAAGCCTAAATCTTCTAAAAAAATAGGGGAAGTGCTTAAAATTTCTTCTGTTTGCTGACCTGAGTATACAAAAAGCAATAAGGCTAAAAGGCCTTGAACAATAACAGAGTCCGACTCCCCTTTAAGTAAAACAGTTCTATCATCTTGAAGTTCAGCCTTTAACCAAACTTGAGACTGGCATCCCTTTACGAGTAAAGCTTCAGTTTTAAACTCCTCTTCAAGTGGAGTAAGCTCTTTTCCCATTTGAATGATTTTCTTATAGCGCTCTTCCCATGAAGAAAGCTTTGAAAAACTTTGTAAAAGAAATTCTATTTTCTGCTCGGTTGTTTCCATCTTTTATGCACCCACATCCAGCCTTGAGGCCTTTTCTTTATACACAGTTCTAAAGCATCATTATAAACTTGAGTCATATGTAATATGTTTTCTTCTTCAGTATCAAATTTATTCTCAAACGGTATTGAGGGCATAAATTCAGCAACAACCTGATCATTCTCTCTATACATATCAACAGGTATCACCTCAGCCCCTGTTTTAAGTGCAAAAAAAGCTAATGCTGAGTTTGTATATGTCTCTAATCCTAGAAAAGTAGTTTTTAAACCTCTAGGAGGGTGTCTAAATTGATCATGCACAAAAATCACAGGCTCTTTTTTTTGAGCTGCTTCCATAATACCAGTAGCGCCATTTTTAGGAGGTATATGCTTTAAACCACTAAGCTCTCTGATTTCAAAAAGTAAAGAATCAATAAACTTTACCCCTACTCTTTTGCCAATCAAGTTTAGCTTATAACCCTCAAGACACATTCTAAAAACAATCAATTCACCGTTTGCAAGGTGACCAGTCATGAAAAAGAGGGGTTTACCGCTTTTAATAGTCTTATCAACAATGTCTAGGTTCTTTAGTTTTGTGTATTTAACAATCTTTTTCTTATTAAATGGAAAATAAGAATATTCAAAGACAATCATTATAAGATTGTAAAAAGATTTAAAGGTTGTTTTTGAAATTTCATGTGGAGTCATGTTTGGAAAAACTCGACTAATTTGATTTTTAACAAGACTCACCCTCAATCTGAGAATATAAAACCAAAAAAAACTAAGCATATAAGCGAAAAGTTTCTTTATAGGTCTAGGCCATACATAAAGTAGACTTAATATTAATTTTGTAGAGAGTCTTGCACGCTTTTGAGATTTCATTAAACGCAAATTAACGAAGCTAGATGAATAATGCAACAAAGTATTATGTTACGTTCTTTTATTGATACACTCTAAACTATGGGCTAGCTCTGCCGATAACTCTATATGAAGATCACAGATGCTGGCTTTAAACATATTCTCTCTTTAGGAGCCTTTAAAGAGTCCTCACAGGTAGGCGTCTACATTCTTTATTCATGGGAAGGGATCACTTATTATTGTGGTTTAAAGGCCTCTGAGAGTACTTTCAAGCAAGAGGGCCCCTTCATAGAGCTTAGTCTTGATCAATTAAACTCAATCCCCTCTAAAAAAACAACATCTGAAGATAGTATAGGCGACTCGCAGCTTGAAGTAATACTTAAGTATTACGAGTCCGCTCTTTTTCTTGAGTTTTCTAAAGAAGAGGCTCTTTTTAAAGCGAAAGCTTCCGAAGGACTTCTCGTAAACTTAAGACATCTTGCAATTAGCTCAGAAAAGCCCTCACCTTTTAGAATTGTAGAGCAAACCAGAAAACCTTTTCATGGATACTATAGCCCGTTAGGTCCTTTAAAGGATCTGCTCTCTGATTTAGGTGTCAACACACAAAATTTATGGATGACAGCAGTGCCTGTTATTAAAGAAAAGGGTTTTAAAGGCATTCTTATAGGCCTTTCTCATAACAAAGACTATGGCTTAGACAGTTTAGATATAGTAAATAAATGTGTTAAAAGCTATAAAGTAGCTTAACCTTTAATTATACTTACTTCCCTGTCTTTATTATCTAATATTTTTATTTTAATGGTAGAGTAAGTTGATATATTCTCTGATAACTGGGGGATTTTAGTTCCCCACTCAATAAAAGCAAACGAACTCTCTTCTAACCTCTCTAAAAACTCTTCCCAGTCAAAGGACTCTTCGTCCACTCTATAAAAATCTGAGTGCAAGATTAGATCTTCCTTTAAAAGGTATTCATTAACTATACTGTATGTTGGGGACATCACCCCTAAAGACTTAAAAACTTCATCACCACAAAGGCTTTTTAAAAACTCTATTGTAAAAGATGTTTTTCCAGCCCCTAAATCACCCTCTAAGAAGAAGACTTTCTCTTTTTGTTCTTTTAAAAAGGCGATGGGTTTTGAATAAGACTCGCCCTCTTTAACGATAAATTTATTCATTTTATTTAAAGAAGTTCTTTTTTAAGAAAACGCTCCATTTCAGTTGCAACTTCTGAAATAAGGCTTGGCTTTCTACCCTCTACAAGAATTCTAACTAAAGGCTCAGTTCCGGAATACCTCACCATGATGCGACCACTCTTAAGCTTTGCGTTTAAAGAATCAAAAAGTTCATTATATCCAGGTATTTTATCAAGCTCTTTTTTAACCTTAACTTTAACATTAATCTGTCTTTGTGGATATGGCTTAAGCCTATTGCTTAAAGAAGAAAGCTTTACTTTTTTAGACTGCATCACTTCTAGCACTTTTAATGAAGCAACAATTCCGTCTCCTGTTGTTGCATGATCTAAAAAGATAATGTGTCCAGACTGTTCACCCCCGACATTAACCCCAAGGTCTCTCATTGCTTTTACAACGTTCTTATCTCCAACTCCAACTCTTATAACTTCAATTCCGCTTTCATTAAGAAGTTCATCTAAAGCTAAGTTACTCATTGATGTTGCAATAACTTTATCCTGTTTTAAAAACCCTGTTTCTTTAAAATGAATAGCTGCAACGGCTAAAATAGCATCTCCGTTTACAACTTTACCCTCTTCATCAACCATAATGATTCTGTCTGCATCACCATCTAGTGCAATTCCTAAATCAGCTCTGTATTTTTTTACTGCTTCAGCTAACGCTTCAGGATGTAAAGCTCCAGACTCTCTATTAATGTTAAAACCATCAGGTTTATCACTTAAAACAATGACTTCAGCACCTAATTCAGTAAACACCATAGGCGCCACTTTATATGCGGCTCCATTAGCACAATCTAAAACAATTCTAACGCCCTCTAAACTTAAGTTTAATGGAAAAGCATTTTTTGCATAAACAATGTATCTACCAGCAGCGTCTTCAATTCTTTTTGTTCGCCCTATATGGTCTTCATCAACAAGAAGATCGTTTAGATCTGCTTCTAAAACCAATTTTTCAATTTCTTCTTCTGTTTCATCAGAGATTTTAAAACCATCGTTTCTGAATATTTTAATGCCATTATCGTAATAAGCGTTGTGTGACGCTGAAATGATAATCCCTGCATCAGCCCTCATATTCTGAGCCAAATACCCTATGCCTGGCGTTGGAAGAGGTCCAATAAGCTGAACATGAACTCCTACAGAGTTTAGGCCTGAAGCAAGAGCTTGCTCCACCATATACCCTGAAAGTCTTGTGTCTTTGCCTATAACAACCTTTGTTGTTTCAGATTTTTGCTTTCCCTTTGTTAAAAGATAGCCTAACGCTTGTCCAACTTTTAAAACTAAGTCTGGAGTCATTGGAAAGCTACCCGCTTTTCCTCTTATTCCATCTGTCCCAAATAACTTTTTTGAGCGAGTTTTCCCCGTAGGGATACTAATTTTTTTCTCTGTTTCCATTTCTTTACTCATCATAGCCTTCTTTTTCGCTTAAGTTTGTATCAGAATCAAGATTATTAGGCCGTTTCGTCTTAACTTTTAAGTATAATGTAACAACTTTAGGCTCAACAGCGAGCACTTTAGCCCCTATTGGCATAAGAATAGACTCAATCTTAATGGGTATTCTTTTAGAACCAGGGGGCAGGTTTCTTAAATCAATCATGGGGGCTGAGTTTTCAGGGACAAATTTTTGTAAGACAGACCTTTTTGCAGAGATCGTCACCATTATTTTATCTACTGAATCTTGAACTATTGTATCAGGACTTATTAAGTACTCTACAGGAACTTCTTTTGAAATCACTAATGATCTTTGTCCTAAAATAATAGACCACAAAACAACACTTACAATAAAAGCGTAACCTTTTATTTTCCAATTATCCAAAAAGATTTTCTCAAATAAATTACTCACCTTTTTAAACCTTGCCTTTTAAGAGATAAGAAATTTCTAATCTCAATACTCAATTGCCCCGGGTCTTCAATAAAATGAAGTCTGCCATCTTCAACAAAACCGATATTCTTGCTCTCTTCACTAACAACAATAACTTTTGAATCTGTAACTTCAGTGATACCTAAAGCTGATCTATGCCTTGTTCCTAAATTTCTATCTAGTGCAGGGTTTGTACTTAAAGGAAGGAAAGCTCCTGCACTTTGAATTTTGCCATTTTTTACAATGATAGCCCCATCATGAATCTTTGATGATGGGTGAAATATAGCCTCTATCATTTCAGCCTTTATTGAACTTGAAACATCAACTCCACTTTCAATAAAAGCAGATAAATCTATTTTTTTTTCAAAAACTATTAGTGCGCCAATACCTTTTTTCGAGAGCTGTAAGATGGCCTTAGCCATCTCCTCACTGATATTTGCAGCCTCTACAGACTCTATATCCTTAAAAAGAGACTGGCTTCCTAACTGAGAAAGCCCTCTTCTTATTTCATTTTGAAAGATTAGAGCTAGCACTAGAAATAAATTTGCAAAAACATTCTGTAATAATGTATGAACTGCTATGAGTTCTAACTGGGCGCTTACAAAAAATGCCATAGCAACCACACCTAATCCTAAAAGAACTTGATGTATTCCCGACTTTTCTGAAAACTTAAAAATTTGATAAAAGATCACCCATAGTAAAAAGAGATCAATAAAGTCTTTGATCTCTAAGTTACTAATAAAAAAAGTGAGTCCTTCTGCTGTCATTGGTTTCCTAGGCAGGAGACTCTGTAGGATCCTTTGGCGCTTCCATAGCAGCAGCTTTTTGTTCTTCTAAAAGCTGCTCTTCAATTTTTCTTTTATTTTCCTGAACTAGATTTTCTGAGGAAAGCTTCTGCTCTGACTCATCCCTTCTTTTCTCAATATCTTC
Source organism: Bdellovibrionales bacterium (assembly GCA_050633065.1). Classification (GTDB taxonomy): domain Bacteria; phylum Bdellovibrionota; class Bdellovibrionia; order Bdellovibrionales; family UBA1609; genus JALZUR01. Next base: position 8,418 of record JBOEFV010000044.1, on the reverse strand, counting down.
TAAAGTTCCGCCTTTAACAAGAATGCTTACTTCAGCACCATCGATAGTCTCAAACTGTAAAAGTGCTTGTGTTATAATCTCAAGCTTTTCAGAGTGATCCTTTAAAATTTTCACAGCCGTTTCGTGAGCTGTTTTAATAATACTGTCCACTTCCTCATCTATTTGTAGAGCTTTTGTATCAGAGTAAGTGACCTGACTACCTTGTTGTTGAAGCCCTTGAAAGACAGGTCCACTTCCTTGTCCGTAAGCTAAAGGGCCAAGTTTATCACTCATCCCCCATTCTGTTACCATTTTTCTAGCTATATCAGAGGCTCTTTCAATATCATTGCTTGCACCAGTTGTGATATCATTAAAGATAATTTCTTCTGCTGCACGTCCACCATATAAAACTGCAAGTTCATTAATGATTTTTGATTTAGATAAGCTAACGCTGTCTTTTTCAGGAAGAGTCATTGTAATACCTAGAGCTCTTCCTCTTGGCATAATAGAGACCTTATGAACAGGGTCCAAACCAGGAAGAATTTGGCCTACTAATGTGTGTCCTGCTTCATGATAAGCTGTGATTTTTTTATCTTCATCACTAATGATCATAGATCGTCTTTCACTACCCATTAAGACTTTGTCTTTAGCTGTTTCAAGGTCATGAGCATCTATTAAGTTCTTACTGTTTCTTGCAGCCCATAAAGCCGCTTCGTTAATTAAGTTTTCTAAATCAGCACCTGAAAAACCCGGTGTTCCTCTAGCAATCTTTTTTAGATCAACATCAGAAGCCAAAGGTGTTTTCTTTGTGTGAACTTTTAAGATTTCAAATCTTCCATTTAAGTCTGGTTTTCCAACCATAATTCTTCTATCAAACCTACCAGGTCTAAGTAGCGCAGGATCTAAAACATCAGCTCTATTTGTAGCTGCAATAATAATAATTCCACTGTTTCCTTCAAAACCGTCCATTTCAACTAAAAGCTGATTTAAAGTCTGCTCTCTTTCATCATGGCCACCACCCATTCCGGCTCCACGATGCCTACCTACAGCATCAATTTCATCAATAAAGATAATACAAGGAGAGTTTCTTTTCCCTTGATCAAACATATCTCTCACCCTTGAGGCTCCAACTCCTACAAACATTTCTACAAAGTCAGATCCTGAGATTGAGAAAAATGGAACACCGGCTTCACCGGCAACAGCTCTTGCAAGCAAAGTCTTTCCTGTACCTGGAGGACCTACTAACAAAACACCTTTTGGTATGCGTCCACCAAGTTTTGTAAATCTTTTCGGATCTTTTAAAAAATGAACAATTTCTTCTAGATCTTCTTTTGCTTCTTCTACACCTGCAACGTTTTTAAAAGTTACCTTTTTAGTATTCTCGTTAAGGAGCTTTGCTTTGCTCTTACCAAAGCTTAAAGCCTTTCCTCCACCAGCTTGTAATTGCTTCATAAAGAAAACAAATAAACCAATAATTATAATTAAAGGAAGAAGGTTAAAAAAGACAGCAGCCCACATTGTACTGTCTTGGTTATTATATGAAGGGATTATTCCCATCTTCTTAAGTTCCTTAGCTCCTTCATCACCAATATCACCTGCAAACTTAAATTTTAAACCTTTAAACTCGTCTTTAAACTCAGGTTTTAACTCTCCACCGATCTCACCTTGCACAGTATAAAAAACCACACTGTCTTCTTTAATCTTCTTATCTTGAAGAGCTTTGATGAACATAGGGTATGTGAAATTTTTGATGGCTTCTTGGCTATTTAATGAATACTGTTGTCCAAAAAATACGACCCCTAAAAGTAGGAAAATCCAGATCGCAAATGTCTTTTGGGCTGATTTCATAATGATGACCTCTCTCTTTAAAATACAGTAAATAAATATGCTTATTTATCGGAAAATACTAATAACGTCCTTAATCAACAGTCTAGACTTAGATCTTGCTGAAATGTACATGATTGTTCTTTTTTTTCCAATAAAGTCCACCCACTCTCAATGTGGTTTCTTTTTCTGGAAGATCAAGGTGTTTTAAAACTTCATCAACCTGACCCTTAGTGTAACCTGTTTTGATCACTTTCAGTAGAACATGGGCTATTGTGGACTGCTTTTGAAACCTATTTAAATTAAGCCAATAAGAACAGCTAAAAGAACCACCCTCCCCCTTGGGGGCATCAAACTTAACACTGCTAAAAGTATCAGCTTTTTCTTCTTTAAGCTCTTCATGTAAAAGCTTAAGACTTGTCCTTAACCCACTGATTCCTCTCTTTTTTTCTAAATCTGGAAGCCAGGTTAATCTAAGCCAATTTCTTAAAAAACTATCATCTGAATTGGATGGATCCTCTAAAAAAATCTGCTCCTCAGCCTCAAGATATGTGAGTATCTCTTGCCTACTAAACCCCTCTAAAAATGGCCTGTTAAAATTCTTTGAGAATGGATTAACCAACCCCTGAGGTCCAGTGCCTCTTATCATTCTTAAAAGAAGCGTTTCTGTAAAATCATCACTATGTTGAGCTAAAAAAACATTTTCATATTTTTCAAAAATATAATGCCTAAAGTCTCTACAGTCTTCTTCTGATACAAGACTTTCCTCTGACTTTTCACAAATGAACTCACAAGAGCTTTCTTTTGCCAAAGCTTCACAAAATGATACGGCCTTATCTCTAAACTCACCCTGCTCACCCAAAGCTTTTCCATGATGTATGTGAATCATGCTAATTTTAGCTTTTAAAATAGGATTTATTTTATTTAAAGCTCTAAAAAGTGCTACTGAGTCTGCACCACCAGAACATCCAATGTAAATGTTCTGTCCTGACAGGTTCTTAAATTTATCTTTGAGCTCTTTTAAAAGCTTGTGTTCAAAATCTATAAAACTCAAACAGAGCCAACCCTCTTCTTAAAGTTTTTAACCATTGCAGGAAGACTTACAGCAACAGCTTTTTTAGCAATCATCCCTGGTACAAAAATTTTAAAATCCACATCTAAAGAGTATTCAACTTGAGTTTGAGAACCGATTGAATCAAGAGTCCAGATTCCATTATTCTTCTTAAAAAGATCTCCGTCTAACAATTCCCACCAAACCTTTTTGTTTTCATCATTAAAAACCCTAATCGTATACTTAGCTGTTTTTATGAAGTTCACAGTCATCTCAACATCTTTATAATCATCACCTTCAGCAACAATTTTACAGTCACTCACTTCTGGTAAAAAATCAGGGTATTTCTCAAAATCCATTATTACTGAGAATATGTCCTCAGCCTTAAAATCAAAAAGTTCTTTTACTGCCGCTTGAGCCATTTAAGCCTCCTCTAAAATCTTATATTAACTACATAAAACAAAAGGCCTTATATAAGGCCTTTTTAAAACTAAAACAATACTTTTACCGTTAAAGCTTATCTTGAAATTTTAAACTCAACTCTACGATTTTTTTGCTTATTAGCTCTAGAGTTGTTTGGAGCAACAGGTTTTCTCTCTCCCCAGCCATCAGCAATAATTTTATCACCATCTAGGCCGTGAACATCTGTTAAGTATTTCTCAACAGACATTGCTCTTTGCAAGCTCAGTCTCTCATTGTATGTTGCTTCTCCATCACTATCTGTGTGACCTTCAACAATAAGCCTTCTAAAACCCTCACCTTTTTGCAAATGTCTAGCCAGAGAGTCTAAAACTGGGAATGTTACTTTTCTAAGCTTATAAGAAGCTGTGTCAAACAAGACATTCTCTAGTCTAAAGCTTTCTTCTTTTTTAGCCTCTAATCCATCAAACACATTCCCGTCATTTGCATCTAGTACAACAGGGTCAGGCTTCATATCTGGAGCATCAATCCAACCATGCTCAAAACCCAGAGGGAATGGCTCTGTCGGGTTAATAGAAGCCCCAAAGTTTGGCCCCGTTCCTTTACCAGGCCCTTTTCCAAGTTTTCCTTGAAAACCAAATCTGTAACCTTTTCCATAAATTCTTGTGTCATCACTTCCAGGGAAAGGACCTATAACATCGTTATAACCATCACGGAAACCTTCTGGGAACTCCCATCCACCATCTAAGTTTTCACCATGATCAGCACCTAAACCTGCATAAGGACCTATACCAAAACCTGCTTTATAACCTTCTCTATAACCTGGGTTGTAGTAAGACTCTTTTCCTTCTGTTGGATCTGGAGCGTCGTTATAACCTTGATCATAACCTTCTGAGCAGTCTAAACCCAAACCAAGAATGCTTCCATACCCCAGGCCTTGTCCTTCCGCTGGACCATTTCCAAGCTTTCCTTGAAAACCAGTTCTGTAACACTTTGAATATGGTGTTTTTGCAATAACCTTCTCTGGGAAAGGGCTTCCTGCAGCAACATAACCATCATAAAAACCTTCTGGATAATCAGGACCACCATCAAGACTCTGCCCATGGTCAGCACCCATATTTGCGTAAGGGCCGATTCCATATCCAGCCATATAACCCTGTCTAAACCCAGGGTTATAAAAAGACTCATTATCAGCAATCATTTTTGCTTTTTTAACTCTCTTAGTTTTATTAACACTCCATAAAGGGCCAAACATCCAGTTTAAACCACCATAAGCTCTATAGGCCGGAGTTGATAAACCTTTGTTGATTCCTGTAGTTAAACCACCGTGAAAGTTTAATTTTTCTGAGTACTTATATTTTAAACCTAACAAAGCTTCATAAGATTCAACATCTCTATAGATTGCAACTCCACCAAAATCTCCATCAGGCCATGCACCCCAAAGCTCCCCCATAAGACCTAGCTTTTCATCAATAGCGTATGCTGCACCCACTGACGCGATAAGAATGTCATCATTAGGTTGAATAGGAACCCCACCAACGTCTTTGTTTGATAAACCAGGATCTCTTAGTCTGTAGCCAATGTTTCCGCTTAAGTGAAGCTTGCCAAACTGTTTATCAGCAATAGCTTCAATGTTAATTGTAGGGCCTGGGTCATCACCAATGAATGGGTTAAAATCTACTCTGTTAATTCCCACAGAACCTAACACTGCAAAACCACCATTACCTTCAAAATTTACAAGCCTTGCTTTAGCAGCAAATCTCATTTCAACAGCTCCGTTATCAGCAAACTGACCACGTGGTTGAGGGCTGTCTACATCCTGGCTCACTATATAAGGAAAACTTGCACCAATATCTAACCAGTCAGTTAAACCTAAACCAAAACCTAAATGCGTATAAACCGCAGTGTCTCCAATGTCTTGCTTGTTCACTACACCAGGAGACAGTTCATCTGGGTAAACAGGTAACGACTCTGAAGAGTAGTCTATAAAGAAGGACGTGTTTAAGTGAGCTTTAGGCGTTGTCTTTGAAGACTTCACTGTAACAAAATCACTATGACCATAGTCTGGGTTAAAGTTTTGTGTGTCTGCGCCTACAATATTAGCATTCGCATATGGGCTTAGCACCAAAAACACCAAGCTTAACAGAAGTGAAATATATTTACTCATTTTGAATTCCCCCATTCATTCAAATTGTCTATTTATGCCTGAAGAAGGTCAAGTCTAGGTCACATCACTATGAGCAAAAATATCTATTTAAACGACTTACTTTTAAGGGATTATTTTTTAAACAAGGCTTCTGCTGCAGCTAAAAGGTCATCATTCTTTTTCTTACCGCTCTCTACACCAGTTGTCGCCTCAAAAAACTCACAAAGGTTTGAACGGTCTTTTGTTTGAATTCTATCAGCTGTAGGCTCTTTACACTCATTATAAGAGGTATCATCATGAAATCGGCAGTTTAAACAAACATGAAGATCTTCACCACAAATACACTCTGCACGAAACCCCACTCTTTCGTGAACACTTATCTCACCGCATGAAAAACACTTAACTTCTACTTGAGCCATTTTATTTAAGCCTTAAAGACCTTTAGGTCTTCTAGCCTCAGGTTTTTTTTCTAAATTATGAGTGGCTTGAATTCTTCTTACTGTTTCAGTAGCAGATCTCATCACAACAGACTCTGTTAGAGCTCTTCCTTCTGGTAGAATACGAACGCCCTTTAAAAGAGGACCATCAGTCACGCCTGTAGCAATAAACATAACATTACCTTTAGCAAGCTCATCACGTTTATAAATTTTATCAGGGTCAGTAACACCCATTTCTAAAGCCCTTGCTTTTTCCTCATCACTTCTCCAACAAAGTTTTCCTTCAAAGTCTCCACCTAAGCACTTAAGAGCAGCTGCTGTGATCACCCCTTCAGGAGCCCCACCAATTCCCATGACCATGTCTATTCCTGAATCATCCCAAGCTGTAGCAAGAGCAACAGAGATGTCACCATCATCAATAAGTCTAATTCTAGCTCCCGTTCCCCTTACCTCACGAATTAAAGCTTCGTGTCGAGGACGGTCTAAAATAACCACTGTTGTTTCAGAAACCATTTTGTTTAAAGCTTTAGCAACCACTTTAATGTTTTCTGTAGGAGTCTTTTCTAAAGAAACAACGCCTTTAGCTTTTGGACCTACAGCAATTTTATCCATGTAAGTGTCAGGAGCGTATAAGAAATTTCCTTTATCAGCCACGGCAATAACAGATAAAGCCCCGGGCCCACCTGTAGCACAAATCGTTGTTCCCTCTAACGGGTCTAAAGCTATATCAATTTGAGGATCTCCTTTTAAGCGCGTTCCAACTTCTTCACCTATGTAAAGCATGGGAGCCTCATCTCTTTCACCCTCACCGATAACAACACGGCCATTCATCTTAATTGAATCAAAACCCATTCTCATAGAATCTACAGCCGCTTGGTCAGCTGCTTTCTCATCGCCTCTTCCCATAAGTACCGAGCTTGAAAGAGCTGCCATTTCAGTTACACGAACAAATTCTAAAGCTAGATTACGATCCATATTCTTTAATTCCTTTTATGAGTTCTCTAGGAGGTTTAACTACTTTTAGTTCAGAGTTCAAACCAACATGTAAAGTTTTTCCCTCTGTAACCAGTGTTTCCCGTAAAAATATCTGGTATTCAAAGAAAATCCTTGTTGACCCCTCAACTGAAGTGCTCATTTTCACTTCAAACAAGTCGCCAACCTTCAGGGGTTTCACATACTTCACCTCAAGGCTTAAAACAGCCAAAATAAAGTCTATATTAGGAGCATGGTGCTCATTTAAACCATTTGAGTATAAAAACTCAACCCTAGCCTCTTCAAAATACTTAGCGTACACAGAGTGATGCACAACACCCATGCAATCAGTTTCGTGAAAAGCCACTCTTCTTTGAAAAACTGAAACCATCTTAACAACTCCTTTTTTCTTATAAACTTATTGATGATCAATCTAGAATGAGGAAGGATAGCTCACAATGAAAAAATTGCCATTTTATCTAACTTTATCAAGAATTGTCGGAGCTCCTGCTTTAACCCTACTTTTTTTCACACAAGAACCTTGGGCCTGGTGGACATCGGCTGTGATTTTTGGAGCTTTAAGCCTGACAGATTATTTTGATGGTAAATTAGCAAGAAAATACAATGTGGTTTCTGATTTTGGAAAATTCTTTGATCCAACAGGTGATAAGATCTTAGTTCTTTTTGCTCTTGTACTTTTAGTGCATTTTAAAGCCGCACACCCTGCATTTTTACTTATCTTATTAAGCAGAGATATAATCATTGGCTCTTTAAGGTCTTTTGCTGCAGCAAAAGGATTAGTTCTAGCAGCAAGACCTTTAGGCAAACTTAAAACGGCTCTTCAAATGATTGCCATCCCGTTAATGCTTTTACCTGAAATGCCTCTACCTTTTTCAGTCTTTGAATTAGGCTCTTGGATTCTCTGGGGAGCTTGCTTCATCAGCATTATTTCGCTTCTTGATTACACTTTGCAGGTTAAAAATAAGTCTTAATAAGATTGACATATTTTTTTCTTCAGGTAACTTACTGTTTCGCTTATCATGAGCGGGTGTAGCACAGTTGGTAGTGCGCAACCTTGCCAAGGTTGAGGTCGCCAGTTCGAATCTGGTCACCCGCTCCATTTTTACAATAAGTAACTGTAAGAAAATGGTGAAGTCATTTTTGATGAAATACACCCTAGGTCTATTTACAACAAACCAGAGGCTGATAGAAAAAGTGGACGTAAATATCAAAAGCAGATTTCTAAAGAATCTAGAGTTTTAAAAGTTTTCAGAAAGATGTGCGGATTTACTCAAATTAAAGCGGCCTCTCTTTGTAAATACCACCCAAGTTCAATTGATCATATTGAAAATGGATGCACTAAAATTACAAAAGAAAAAATCAAGCACATCATGATCTCATACGGGAAAAGCTATCTCGATTTTGAAGACATGATGGATCAAGACATTCTTAGAGACGAGGTTCTAGAAGAATGTCATCAAATTTTAGAAACCATAGATCAAAACAAATTAAAAGCTGTTCAAGCTTTGCTAATCAATTTTAAGTAGGATAAAAAATGGAAAATATTGAAGTTCAGTATACTGTTACTG
>JBOEFV010000043.1:0-45485 GCA_050633065.1 Bdellovibrionales bacterium | reverse complement strand
CTCTGTAAAAGCGCTTAGAGAAGTAGGAATTCAACCAGATATTTTAATCTGTAGAAGTGAGCAGGCTCTTCCAGAAGATTTAAAATCTAAAATAGGCTTATTCTGCTCAGTTCACCCAAGTTTAGTTATTGGGGCGGAGGACTCTGAAAGTATTTATGATGTTCCAATGAAGCTTTATAGAGAAGGCCTTGATGAAAAAGTTTGTAAAAGATTAGATCTTGAGGGGAATGAACCAAACCTTAAAAAATGGGAGACTTTTACTCAAACAATTCATAATCCTACTTCTAAGACTAAAATTGCGTTGGTTGGTAAGTATGTTGATCTTAAGGAAAGTTATAAATCACTACATGAAGCTTTAATTCATGCAGGGGTTGAGATTAAAACTGAAGTAGAGATTGAATATGTTGATTCAGAAAAGTTTGAAAAAAGTGGTGTAGAAGCTTCAGAAATTCTTAAAGGTGTTTCAGGAGTCCTAGTTCCTGGTGGCTTTGGGGATAGAGGTGTTGAGGGCAAGATCAAAGCTATTCAATATGCTCGTGAAAATAATGTTCCATTTTTTGGTATCTGTTTAGGAATGCNNTTGTTCCCGGTGGTTTTGGTGAACGTGGCGCAGAAGGTAAAATACGTGCGGTTCAATATGCAAGAGAACGTAAGATTCCTTACTTTGGTATCTGTTTAGGAATGCAGCTTGCTGCTATTGAATATGCTAGAAATGTTTGTGACCTTCCTGAGGCGACAAGTTTAGAGTTTGATTCAAAGTCATCTGGGCGTCCTATGGTTATTAACATTATGGAAAATCAAAAAGCAGTAACCCAAAAAGGTGGAACAATGAGACTAGGGTCTTACCCATGTAGTCTTATAGAGGGAACAAAAGCCTATAGTTCTTACGGGGGTTCTGAAATAGCAGAAAGGCATAGGCATAGATATGAGTTTAACAACGAGTTTAAGAATATATTTGTAGATAATGGAGGGGTGTTTTCAGGGGTAAACAGTGAGTTAGACCTTGTGGAAATTTTTGAAATACCAAAGCACAAATGGTTTGTGGGGGTTCAGTTTCACCCAGAATTTAAATCACAGCCGAACAACCCACATCCACTATTCCTAGATTTTGTTAAAAACTCTTTAGAGTTTGAAAGAGCGTAGTTTATGAAAAAAAGTAGAGCAGAAATAGCAGCAGAAGTGTTAGACATTGAAATTGACTCCTTGAAAAGCTTAAAGGATCGATTAGACGATAAGTTTAGCCTTGCAGTTGATATTTTAATGAAGTCAAAAGGGAAGACTGTTGTTACAGGAATGGGAAAGTCTGGAATTATAGGGCAGAAATTTTCAGCAACCCTAAGTTCTACAGGTACCCCGTCTTTATTTTTACACCCTGCTGAAAGTTCACATGGTGACCTAGGTGTTGTATCTGCAGAGGATGTTGTGGTTGCAATAAGTTATGGTGGTGGAAGTAGTGAGCTTAATTCAATTATTGAATACACAAAAAGAAATGGCATTAAGTTGATAGGAATTACAGGAAACTTATCAAGTAAACTAGCTGAAAACTCAGATGTGGTTTTAGATATTTCTGTTGAAAAAGAGGCTTGCCCACTAAATCTTGCTCCTACAGCAAGTTCTACGGCAACACTTGCAATGTGTGATGCTGTTGCAATGACGCTTCTTTATGAAAAAGGGTTTAAGAAAGAAGATTTTGCAGAGCTTCACCCTGGCGGGGCTTTAGGAAGAAAACTTCTCACTAGAGTTAAGAATGTTATTCCTGAACAATCGAGACTTCCATTAGTTAAAGAAGACGAACTGGCAAAAGATGTTGTGAACATAATGACAACAAGAGAAGTTCGCGGGATCTGTGGAGTTGTTGATCAAAAAGGTGCTTTAGTTGGATCTATTACAGATGGCGATGTGAGAAGGTGGCTTGGTAAGTTTTTTGAGGAAGGGCTTAGCGGGGCTGAGAGTTTAAAAGCCTCAGATCTTATGAGCAGTAATCCAAAAGTAATAGATGAAAATGAACTTGCACAAAAAGCGCTCTATTTAATGGAGCACTTTTCAATCAGTTCACTTTTTGTTGTGCGTGAGGGGAAGGATGAGGACTTTAGTCCTATAGGTATACTGCACATCCAAGACCTTTTGGATGCTCAAATTGCATAACCTCCTGTTTTAAGGTTCTTTTTAGCTCACCTTTAGGCCACTTTAGTCTTGGAGTAGTATACACCCAGAGTTTTTTTTGAAAAACTTATGGGTAAGATGAAAGACAAGCCTGATTTAAAAAATATTAAACTTTTTTTAAGCGACGTTGATGGCGTAATGACTGACGCACGTATTTTTCTAGATGCCCATGGAAACTGGGCAAGGCAGTTTTCTGTTTATGACGGTATAGGGCTTAAGAGACTTCAAGAGCGTGGAGTTAAGGTTGGTATTATTACTGCTGCAAATGCTGAAGATGTCAGGAAGAGATTTCAGTTTTTAAAGGTGGACTTCTTCTATGAAGGTGCAAAAGATAAAGTTGAACACTTAAATGAGGTTATTGGAAAAACAGGGCTGTCTTTAGATGAGGTAGCTTATATAGGTGATGACCTAATGGATCTTCCTGTAATTGAAAAAGTGGGGTTTGGTGTGACGGTCCCACATGCACTTAAACAAATTAAAGAAAAATCAAATTATACTACTGAAAACCCTGGTGGGTTTGGTGCTGTTCGAGAAATCTGTGAAATGATTATTTCGAGCAAGGAAGGTGACTTGTGATGGTATTAAAAAAAATGATCTTAGTTCTGGCTGGGGTAGCGCTTACAAGCAGTGCTTTTGCAGAAGTTAAAATTAATTTTCCGGATGAAGAGCTTGCGACAGAATCAGCACTGCCAAAGTTTGAAACAAGATCTGCAGTAAAGAACAGAAAAGTTAATCATGAGGGTAAGTTTGAAATTAACCTAATGGGTGGAATGGTTGCTTCTGAGCCGATTTATGATCCTTTAAGCTACGGGTTATCGCTTTCATATCACTTTAATAACACGAAAGGGATTCACATAATGGGGGTTCTTTTTAATGAGGGGCTTTCAGGGAGTGGGGAGAGCTTGCGCGATGGTAATGTGATTTCAGATTCAGGATCAACATCAGGTCAAACATTTGATGCTTTAAAGGCTCCGTATAAAGAGTTTATGCTTGCAGCTCATTATCAGTATACGGCGTATTATGGAAAAATTTCTTTAACTAGAGATAATATAATGAACCTGTCTTTATCAGGTCTTATTGGTGGTGGTTTTTACTCAATGAAAGGTTTAACAGCTCCTGCTGTAAACCTTGGGGTAAGCCAGAGACTTTATTTTAATTCAAGAGTGGCATTAAGATTTGATATTTTGTTTTCTCTTTTTAGTGGGCCTAATATTACAAGTGCCGGTACACTTCCTACTGATGGGTTGCCGGGGCCAGATGCAGGAGCTTTTGAAAAAGCTATGCAGTTTGATACAAATGTTTATATGGGGATAAGTTTCCTTTTATAGGAACTTGGTGGAGTTTTAAATATGTACAGCAATTATACTGAGAAAAAAACTTTGGATATCATCAAAACTCTAGGAGTTAGAAGTGTTTAGAATTAAAATATTAATTTCATTATTAGCCGTGCAGTGTTTTGCTGTGAGTGCTTTTGCACAAGAAAATTTTCAGGATGACTACCAAGATCAGTATTACAAAAAATCTGAAGTTCAGCCTGAGCAACTGGAAGAAGATGTAGACGATTTAAGTACTTTAGAGGAGCTTCAAGATATTGCTGTTATTCAAAAGAAATTTTTAAGTAAAACTGAAAGATTTGAGCTTTTTGGAGCTTTAAATGTGGCTTTAAACTCACAGTACTTTAATCTTTTAGGCTTTAATGTTGCAGGCACGTATCACTTTAATGAAAGGTGGGGCGTTGAGCTTCAAGGGATGTTCTTAAGTGATTTAGAAAAATCAATAACTGAAGGTTTAAGAACAGATCAGGCTATTACTACTCAAGACATTGTTACGCCAACATCTTATTATGGTGTGAATCTTAGGTGGTCTCCAATTTATGGAAAAATGTCTTTAAGGGAAAAAACAATTAATCCATTTGAGGTTTATTTCACTCTAGGTTTAGGAATGACGGGAACGGATGATTCACAGTCTGCTTTTACGATCCATGCTGGAGTGGGGCAGGTTTATCCGCTTTCTAAAAACACCACATTTAGATGGGGTCTTGGATTTAATAATTTTTCAGCAAATGCTAAGGGTGACTTAAACGGTACTATTCAAGGGCAAGAAGTGAACGCAAGTTTGTTTTATCTGTCTGCAGGTATGAGTGTTTACTTCCCATTTAGTGAGGAGAGGTAATGATGTTTAATATAAAAGCTACATTTTTAGTACTGATTTTTATGGGTTCATCTGTTAGCTTTGGATCTCAAGAGCTTAATAGAGCTAGGGGCTTGGTTGATTCAGGTAATTATATAGAGGCGTCAAAACTTCTGCACTCTCTTTCTGAGAACTCAAGGTATAGAAGAGAGCAGGCTCCAATAGCATATGAGACAGCAAGAAGTTTTGAAGGTTTAGGTCTTAAACAGTCTGCAGTGTTTCAACTGATTAAAGCTGTGAGATATGGTAGAAGCAATATCCTTGCAAGATCGCTAGAAAAGTTATCAGTATTGGCTTTTGAAGTTGGTGATGACGTAGGTTTAAACTACGCTCTTTCAAAAATAAACATTAAGCGTTTTCCAAAAGGGCAAAAGCCTGTTCTTTATTTTAGGTTTGGTGAGGCTTATTTAGGTGTTAACAGATTTAAAAAAGCAATCGCGGCGTTTAATAAAATCCCTAAGGGTCATTACCTTTATTCTAAGTCAAGATACTTAATGGGGCTTGCGTATTCAGAAGACAAACAGCTTAAAAAATCATATAGCGCATTCACTCAGGCTGCCAACTCTAGGGCTGAAGCGGGTGTTGTTGATGATGAAAGAGTAGCTGCACTAATGGGGCGTGCAAGGGTTTTATATCACTTACAAAGATGGGACAGCTCACTTGCGGCCTATAGAATGATCCCAAGAGACAGTAAATACTTTCATGATATGATGTTTGAATCTGCATGGGCAATGCTTAGAGCGGGTAAGTTTAGAAGTGCTGTAAGTAACTTTCAATCTTTACATTCAGAGTATTATGAAGATTATTTTTATCCTGAGGCTGCATTGTTAAGAGCGATTGTTTATCTATATATATGTAAGATTGATGAGGTAAACAAAGTCGTAAAGTACTATGAAAACACTTATGATAAAATGTACACGCAGCTTGCGGGTTATTTAAAAAGAAATGCTACGCCGAGAAAAGATGTTAAAGAGTTTTTAAAGCTTTTGAGAGATCTTGAATCAGGTGAGAAAATTAACAAATCTTCTTATGATATACCTTATGTAATTCTAAGACATTTAAATCGAAGCTCTAAAGTTAAAGCAAAGAGTGAGTACTACCATAATGTTGAAGAAGAGATTGCTCATTTAGATGCAGTCGAAGGCTGGGAAGGGTCTACAGTTGGCGCTGTTGCTAAAAACTCTTTAGTAATAAGAAGAAAAGCTAGCTTAAAAAGACTTGGTAAGGCTATTAGAGAAGAAATGATTAAAGCTAGAAATGAGCTTGCATCATTTGGTGATCAAAAAGAATTGATTAAGTTTGAGCTTATTTCTTCTGAAAAAGAGCAGGCCAGAAAAAGGCTTGAGGGGCGTGATGATTTCTCTGATGGTTCTAGTGGAAAAAGAGCGAGTAGATTCTCTTTTACAAAAAATGGGTATGAATACTGGCCGTTTCAAGGTGAGTATTGGTTAGATGAAATAGGTAATTATCATTATCTGGGGGCGAGTCGTTGTGAGTAGAAAACTAATTGTACTATCGTTATTAGGCATCCTTCCCTTTACTTTTGTTTCGGCAAAGACTGTAAAAGATATCATTAAAGATATTGAGAAGAAGCAGGGTACAATCCCTATTTATAAGCTTAAAGAGACTCAAAAAAGAGACCGTATAAACATTGCTGTGGAGCCTTCTAGTAGGTTCTCAACAGTATTCCCTGCAGGAACAGCGGAAAGAGATTTTGAAGTAAAGTTAAACAAAGAGATTGAGCAGCTTCACTATTTATCTAAAAAGCTAAAGGGGGCAGACACTAAACAAAGAATTTGGATGCGTTTAGCTAAGGCATACTCTGAAAAAGCAGCTTTAATAGAGCGTAGAGAGCAAGAGAGTTACGATAAAAAGCTTAAAATGTATTTTGCGGGGTCTATAAATAAGAAGCCTTCTTTAAACCTTGCAAAAGCTCAAGTGTATAACAAAAAAGCTGTGGGCCTTTATAAGTATTATATAAAGGAGTACCCGAAAGCTAACGATTTGGATCAGGCCCTGTTTTTCTTAGGGTATAACAATGTTGGACTTGGTAAATCTAAAGAAGCCATAAAATACTATAAAATACTTTCAAGTAGATTTCCAAAGAGTGATTATATTGATGAAGCAAATTTATCTTTAGGTGATCATTATTTTGATAAAGATAGAAGGGGATCTGCAAAGAAGCATTATTCAATGGTTGCTTCAGACACAAGAACACCTTTAGGGGCTCTTGCTTTATATAAACTTTCATGGGTTGAGCGTAAGATGGGGAATCATCAAGAGGCACTAAAAGGTCTACTTAAAGTGATTCGTTTATCTAAAAATGCAGGGGCTAGAAATAAAAGGAATATAGCTTTGGCATCAGAAGCCAAAAAAGATCTTCCTATGTTTTATGCTGAAGCGGGTGATCCTAAAAACGCTCTTACATACTTTACAAATATTATGAGTAGAGATGAGGCCTCTAAATCTATTGAGAAGTTGGCGTATTACTATGTTGATAAGGGTGATAAGGAAGAGGCTCAGTACCTATTCAGTAAGCTTATTAAAATAAATCCACAAAATGACAAGAGTTTTGATTATCAATATTCATTAGTTAATATGCAGTCTTCAACAGGCCGTACAGACTTGTATGAAAAAGAACTTTATAAGTGGGTTCGTGAATTTGGACCAAATTCAAAATGGGCTAAAACCTCTAAGAATAAAGTAAAAGTTAAAGACTCTTTAAAGAAGGCTGAAATTTCATTAAGAAGTCACGTTTTAAAGCTACACAATAGTTCAAGAGTATCAAAGAATAAGACAAAGATGTTAAGGGCTGAAAAAGGTTATCAAATCTACTTAGATTCCTTTAAAAAAAGCTCTTATAACCCGGAAATGCAGTTTTACTATGGTGAGCTTTTGTATGAGATGAGTGCGTATAAAGATGCATATAAAGCATATCAAAAGGTTAAGCCTTCAAAGTATACTGCAAAAGCTAATTTAAACTCAGTATTATCACTTGAAAAAGCTATTCCAAGTGATGAAGAGGTGAGGGCTAAGGTGGGTAAGTCTACAAAAGAATACCCTTTGTCTAAAAATGAAGAAGTCTTTATTAAAGCTGGTGAAGCATATCTGGCTGACATAAAGAATAGGGAGCAAAGAGTTGATATTAAGTACAGGATTGCAAGTATTTATTACTCACATAACTATTTTAATAAATCAGAGAAGGTTTTTAAAGAAATCATTAAAGAGTACCCCGGTAGTAAGTACTCTGCGTATGCTTCAGATTTAATCATTGATTCATATAAACTTAAGAAAGACTATGATGGCCTTGCAAAAGCAGGTGCTGAGCTGATTGCAATTGGTAATAAAACAGGGGGTGTTAAAACATCTAAAGTTAAAACTGTTTTAGAGCAGTCTGCGTTTAAAAAGATCGAAGGCTTAACGGCTACAGAAAAACCTGCTGCTGTTGCAGAGGCTTTTTTAGGGTTTACAAAATCATATCCAAAATCAAGCTTTCAAAACCAGGCGTTTTATAACTCTGGGATTTATTATGAAAAAGCAGGGATGCTAAAGAAGGCGTTGTCTTCTTACGGGATGGTTTCAAGCTCTTCAAACGCTGAGCTTTATAGTAATGCTCAAAAATTCTCAGCTTTTTTAAATGAAAAGTTAGGGTTTTTAATTAAAGCGGCTCAATCATATGAAAAGCTTGCATCAAGCAAAAATGTTTCTATGAAGGAGAGAGTGACGTACCTTACTAATGCTTCAGTGATCAGAGAGGCTTTTAATGATCCGATAGGGCTAAAGAGAATTTTTGGAACACTTAAAAAGTATGATAAAGCGAAGAACATTTATAAGTATGAGTTTAGAATGGCGGAGATTTATCAAAAAACAGGACGCTATGACTCTGCTAAGAATCATTACTTAAAGTTTTTTAATACAGCAAAGGGCGAGCCTTTCTTGCTGGTTAAGTCAGCAAGGATAATAGGGGATTATTACCAGAAAGCTAAAAAATACGATAAGGCGAGATACTGGTTTAAAGCTTCAACATTAACATATAATAAATATAAGAGAAGAGAGGCTAAGGCTGCGGCTGCAGATGCTGCGTACTCAGCGTTTAGGTTGAGTGATAAGCTTTTTTATACTTACTTAGGGATAAAAATCCCATCAGATCCTAAAAAGCAAAAAAGAATTGTTGATGATAAATTAGCGCTTGTGAACAAAATTGAAAAAGAAATGACGAAAGTCATTAATTTTGATGATGGCTATACAATTGTGTCGGCGTTAAACAGAATGGGGCAGGCGCATCAGCATTTGGCGTTCTCACTATTGAGCACGCCACTTCCTAAAGGTTTGACTAGTGAAGAGATCGGGCAGTATCAAAAGCTTCTTCAGCAAACGGTTGCTCCGTTTAAGAAAAATGCGATCACATCGTACAAAAAAGCTCTTGAAAAAGGTGAGGCTTTAAATGCGTACAACAATGATTACTTATCAACGCTATTTGAGCTTTCAAAGATTGATTCTAACTATGTAAACTACAGAGTTCCGTTTATAGCGGCTGGAAAGCTTATGCAGTATGATGGAAGCCTTGTGAAGAAATATCCAGATTTTCAAGAATCAATGGGTAAGTCAGAAAAGATGTTACTTGATGATATGAGTGACCTTTTGTCAAAAGACTCACAAAACACAAAAGCCCTTTATACGCTTGCGAACTATTACCATGTAAAAGGCTTTTCAGGGGTGTCGGACCTTTTCATAGATAAAACATCAAAGACTTTTCAAGCGACTCCAGAATATTCGGTTATGAAGGGCTTAAATAGAATGCTTGAGAACAAAAGGCGTTCTGCGGTTAAAGAGTTTAAGGCAGCTCTTAAGAAGGAGCCTAATCACTTATTGGCATCGGTGAACTTGTCATCATTATATGCTCAGTTTGGAGGTTATGAAAGTGTTTATAATCTTTTAAAAGGGAAAGTTTTGCAGACGGCAATTCCGAGTAACATGAAACACTTTGTCTTAAACAACTATGCGTTAGGGTTACTTTCAAAAAATAGAATTGATGAAGCTGCTGCTGAATTAAAAGCAGCTCTTGTTAGTAAAACAAACTATGTCGGGGCTATTGGTAATCTTGCAATTGTTGCAAAGGTTATACAAAAAAATAAAAATGAGGGTGAGCTGTACTTTGGTCAATACAAAAAGCTTGCTAACACACAGGTAGACCTTGATAGAATAAGACTAATGGAGAATTTGTAAATTGAAAATATTGAAAGTACTAATTCCATTGATGATTTTATTATTCCATGGTGTAACCTATGGACAAACTGATGTGAAATCCTCTACACGAACTACTCAGCTTGATTTTGAAGATGAGCTAATCGAAGGTGACATCTCTTCTCCAGATTTACTTTTTATCCTAAAGAGTAAAAACGCAAATTATGGTCGATTGTTAAAGTTAAGAGATCACTTCTTACCAGAAATTAATGAAACAAAATACGACATCTTAAGAGGATCTAAATGAAAGACCCTATAGTTCTTAGAGTATACAGAGGAGAGAGGCTAATTGCTGTAAAGCAGTTCTTATCGCCTCAAATAGTAATAGGTCGACAAAGCGACGCTGGTTTATCTTTAGATGATGAACTGGTGTCACCGCTTCACGCTGTTATTGAGCAGAGAGAAGATGGTTTTTATGTTTCAGACCTAGGGTCTGAAGGCGGGTTGTCTATTGAGGGAACAAAGATTTTAGAGGCTCTTGTTGAAGAGGGAGAGTCTATTGAAATAGGTCCTTACTCGGTAAGATTCTATGTAGGAGTTCCAAAGCCGGCAGTTCCTGAAAACTACAAGAAAGACCATGAAAAGCCTGAAGTGCCTAAGAGAGAGATTCAGGAAACAAGAGTTGAAGAAATTGAGCTTTCAGATGATGAGTTGCCAGTGCTGCCAATCATGCCAGATAGTACAAACCCTGGCTTTGATGTAGCTGATGATGAGGGGACAAACCCGAGTATTTTTGTGGACTATGATGAAAGAACAAGTCCTAATATTAAATTTGATGCTTCTTCAGATGAAGAAGTTGAAAAGGCTAGCATTAAGATTCAAAACAGAGATGTTGATGATGCAATAGATGCTCAAAAATCAGAGCCTGTATCTGGTGGTTATATAGCTCCTTCAAGTAACTATGATAACGTTGATGAAATTATTTATCCATACTCAAGGGGTTCTGTATTAGAAGTTGTTGTTTGTTGGAAAGAGAGAATTTTAAAAACATATCATTTCTCAAATAAGCATCAGATATTTATGTCTAACTCTGAAAAAGCTGATATTCAGGTTCCATTTTCAGGAGGGGCTTTAAATCATAAATTAGTGTCATTCTCTGATGAATGTATTGTTCATGTTGCAAAATCCATGAACGGCGAGCTTTATTATGATAATAAGCGTGAGAGCTTAGAGGATGTAGCTTCAAAAAGTGCTTTAATTAAAACAGGTGTGGCAGGACAAGAACTTAAATTAGATCAGGGGCAAATGGTGAAACTTGATCTTTTAGGTGATCAGGTTTCAGCTTATATTAGGTTTGTTGAAGACACTCCAGCGGCTGGAAAAACTCCAGTGTTTGATTTTTCAACATCTGAGCTTGTTGGAATTTTTATGTCATTTGCCTCTGTTGCTGTGATTGCTTTATATATGCTTTTTTATGTTCCAAGCACATTAGAAGATACGGACGATTTACTTGAGGACAGACTGAAGAAGGCTGTAATCACGTTTAGCCCTCCTCCAAGAATGAAGATTCCTAAGGTGCAGGCTCCAATTCCTAAAGTTAAGCCAAGGGTGACTAAAGTTACTGAAAAGGCGGCTGTAAAAAAAGTAAAAGCACAGCTGAAGGCGGGATCAAAAACAGCAAGGGTAAAGTCTAAAGAAAAGGGTAAGCCTAAAGCTGCAGCTCCAAGTAGAGTAAAGACTAAGAATAAAGTAGGCTCGTCTAGACCGGGTGGCTCAGTTAAGACTGGGAAACAGGCTGCAAATATGGAGACAAAGCAAAAAGACTTAACAAAAACAGGTATTCTTTCAGTGCTTAGTGGTGGTGGAAAGAATACAGCTCTTGATAAAGCGTCTTCAGGAGTAGGTACTACCATTGGTGTTGCAGACTCTAAAACGGGTTATCAAGGACAGTTGTCAGATCAAGCAGGTGATGGCATTGGAACTAAGCTTCGAGCTGGTAAAGGTGGTCAGGGAACAAGCCTTGCTGGTGTTGGTGATTTAAAAACTTCAGGCCGTGGCGGTGGACAAGATGGTTACGGCACAAGTGGTTTAGGCGGTAAAGGCTCTACAACTATTGTAGGTGTAGATGGTGTTGGCGCTGAATTTTCAAGTTCAATTGATAAAGAAGCAATCAGAAGATTGATTCGTAAAAACAGAAACGCTTTAAAAGGTTGTTATGATAGAGCCCTTACTAGAAATAAAAATGTAAGTGGTAAAGTTGTATTGAACTGGAAAATTACTAATGGTGGTAAAATGAAATCGCCAAGAGTAAAAAGCTCAACTTTAAACAATGCTCAGGTTGAGCAGTGTATAATTAACAGGCTTATGGTGCTGACATTTCCAGACCCAGGGCCAAATGAGATTGCGGAAGTGTCCTTCCCGTTTGTATTTAATAGGTCAAATTAGTTAGAATAATAATTGTTGGAGGAAACAATGTTTGAGAATTGCACAGAAAGTTATAACTCATGGATAGCGGTACATTTTTGCCAAGGTGGATTTGTAATGCTTCTAATAGGCGTCATTTTTTTACTGACCCTATTTTTAATTATTGAAAGGTTTATTGCGCTTTCAAAGCTAGGTGTCGATAAGGCGAGCGTTGCATCTAACATTAGAGGAATGCTTTTAAGAGGGGATGTGAGACAAGCAATTACTTTTTGTGATAAAACTCCAGCTCCACTGACAAACACAATCCAAGCGGGTCTTGTTCAGGTTTTAAATAGAAGACCGGATGAAGAGGTTCAGGTTGCAATGGATGCGTCAGTATTAAGAGAAACTCCAAGATTAGAAGGTTGGGTAAGTTTTCTTGCTGTATTTGGTAACGTGGCCGTTCTTGTCGGACTACTTGGAACGATCATTGGTATGATTAAATCATTTGGTGGTGTGGCTTCAGCTGACCAGGCAGAAAAAGCACAGATTCTTGCAGAAGGTATTTCTGAAGCACTAAACTGTACAGCTTTTGGTTTATTCGTTGCGATCCTAGCGATTGTTACTTACGGGTTCTTTCAGATTAAAATCTCAAGAACAACAAACGATATGCTTGAAACTAGTATGGATGTTATGAATCTAGTTACGGCAAACAGAGATAAAATTCAAAGAACATAATCTAAAGTTAAGGGAAGATTAGAATGGCTCATATAGATGACGGTAAAGGCGGAAAATCAGCAAATGTTGAATTAAACATTGTTCCCGTCATTGATTTGATGAGTGTTCTGATCGTATTTTTACTTATTACAGCAGTTTGGAATCAGGTTTCAATGATTCAGCTAGGAACTTCTGTTTATGGTAAGAAAACTAATGATGAAAAAATTGAACCTCCAAAGTCTTTAGAGATCGCTCTAAGACTTGATATTCAAAAAAATGGTTATGTGGTTGTTATTGGTAAAACAACAATACCGATACCGTTAAATGAAGGTGAGTATAACGGAGAAATTTTAAGGGAAGAACTTTCTAAGATTAAAGAAAGGTACCCGGAAAAAGAAGACATCTTCTTATCAGTTGATGACGATCTTGAATATGAAGCTATGGTTTTGGGAATGGACGCTGCAATAGGGGAGGGTTTTCCTAATATTGGTGTGACCACAGGCAGTAGCAAGCAGGGAATTTAATATGGCAATTCGTGTACCAGGTAAAAGAGACAGGCATGGAAGATTAAAAATTGCAGCAAGAACGGCTGTAGCAACATTGTCTTTAACTGCCATGGTCGACATGTTTACAGTTTTGGTGGTTTTCTTACTTATGAACTATCAATCAACTGGTGAAGTTCTTCCAATGAAGGAAAATGTTGATCTACCTCAAGCAAGTTCAGTGGACGAGTTAGAGCCTGCTAATGTGGTTGTGGTTGGCCCTGACGGAATTGAGCTTAACGGTGAAAAATTTGAAACTTTTGATGAGGTTAAGGCTTCTCAGGATTGGATTCTTCCAAGATTTAAGAAAGCTTTAGAGGCGCAGATTGAAGAAGATAGAAAAGAGAGAGAAGAGTCGGTTTCAGCTAAAATTCAAGAAGCTGTAAAACAGGCAAAAGCTCCGGATGCAAAAAGTGATTATATTGCTAAAAAAGTAACTATACAGGCCGATAAAAAGACTGACATCCTTTCATTAAAGAAGGTTATGTACACCATTACTGAGGCTGGCGGGGATGCAATTAATTTTGCTGTACTTAAAGTTCCAGGCGAAAACGCAGGCGAAGAATAAATAAAACGCTATCTAGGTCTAGTAAAAGGGCTTTAAAATAAGCCTTTAAAGCCATAGTTTGCTACAATTTAGATGTGAAACTGATTAACTTCCTTAAAGATAAAAATATACTATACCCTGCTTTAGGGGCCTTTCTCATCGTATCGTGCCTTATCTTTTTTATGGTCTTTAATTTTGGACTAGACAGCTTTAAGAGTTCAAGGGGAATTGCTTCAAACGCAAAAAACTCTAACCCTGAATTAGAAAAAGTAGTGATAAAAGACCTATCTAAAATGTTAGAGGGTAGAGAGACTAAACACGGTGTAGATCCAACTCTAGAAGAGCAGTTTTTATTTGGGTTTTTAAAGGGAAACTATAAAACCTTTAAAGTAGGTAAGAATATGATGTCTCTTAAGTTAAAAGGTGGCCAAAAAGCCTTAGCGTTTACAGAAAATGGTCAGAAGAAAGACTTAGTTCAAGAGTTTAAAAAAGTATATCTAGCTAAGAATATCAATTTAGCAGACCCTGTTGAAAACAGATATGTGGCCTCTGAGCAGGTTTCATACTCTCTTCTTGAAAAAAATATTATTGTCGGAAGACTTGATTTAAAGTTCTCACAAGAGCAAGAACTTTTAGAAATTAATATAAATAGGCTTTAGGAGCTTATTTATTTATTGTATTTAAGAACTCAACAGTTCCTTGAAAAGCTTTTCTTGCAGACTCTTCTCTAGAAAACCCGTGGCCTTCGTTCTTTAGAACAACATATTCAACAGGAATATTTAGTTCATTCAATTTGTCTACAAATTGATTCATCTCGCCAAGTACTGTTCTAGTGTCATTTTCAGCCTGATAAATCTTTAAAGGAATAGCCACTTTATTAGCGTGAAAGTATGGAGAGCGTTCTTCATAAAGAGCCTTATCCTTTTCAGGGTCTCCCATTTCAGTCAAAAACTCTGACTGCCAAGCTGGATCAGGTGGGATAGACTTTAAAAAAGTAAAGAGATTTGAGATAGCAAGCATTGCTACGGCCCCGTCAAACTCCTTAGGGTGTCTTGTAATGGCAGATAAAGTGGAGAAGCCGCCAAAGCTTGCACCGACAATAAACATGCGCTCAGGGTTGATGTAGCCAAGTTTAGAAAGCTCTCTTTTACCCCAAACAAGATCCTTAATGTGTCCGCCACCCCAATCTTTATCGTTTAAAGTTTCAAACTTCTTACCAAAGCCTGTAGACCCTCTAAAGTTAGGTGCAAAAACCACATATCCATTTAAAGCCCAGTATTGGAACAAAGAGCTGTATCTATGAGTCATGTGAGAGTCAGGTCCACCGTGTGGCCAGAGGATAACAGGTCTTTTTACATCAGACTCAAGCCACTCTTTTTTTGCAAAGATGATAGAGTGAATCTCTTTCCCATCAAAACTTTTGTAGTTAAAATCATAAGACTTTGCAAAATCATCATTTGAAAGTTTTGACTGGTTGGCTTGAGTGATTGGAGTCAACTCAGCACTCTTTCCCTTGCTTAGATCAAATGTGTAAAAGTCTCCTGGAGAATCAGACTTTAAAAGCTTTACAAAAGCTGTTCTTGTACCTGGAAGCACAGAAAAGCTTGAGGCAAGAACTTTATCAGGAATAGGGGTTTCAAGTTCTTTTCCAAAAACACCCTTTAAAAGTTTGATGTTTACTTGGCCACTGTGGCTTTCAAGAACTTTCGTAACATTAGAAGACTTGCTGTAGTAACAAGAGATGTCTTTTTTGTTGTCAGTCAGCATCCATCCAATTTTAGAAGGGTTTCTTAAAGAAATATAAGCACACCCTCTGCGGTCTCTTTTGTGATCAGAGTTTAGATAAACAAAGTCTTTACTAGGGTGAAAGAAAGCAGGGTTGTATACAGTGTTCTTTCTTTTGAAAACACGGTATATTTTCCCAGTTTTAGTTTTTAGAATATAAAGATGAGACTCGCCGTTTCCTTTTTGCTGTGTAAGGGCAACAGTCCTCTCATCAGGGCTTACAAGAGCGCCGTCCCAACTTTTCTCGCCTTTGGTAAGCTTTGTAGCCTTCCTAGAGGCGACATCGACCTTGTATATAGAATAAACTTTTTTATCTTCATGATTTGATCTGATAAAAACATTTTCTTTGTTTTTTGAAAAGCTTGGGATACTGGCTTGAAATCCGTCGTTTACAAAAAGTGGTGAAACTTTTTTACTTTGAATATCATATAAGTAGATACCAAAGTTCTCATCACCATTTCCATCTATATAAACATAAATATTTTGGTTCCAAGGGTCTGTGTGGATCACAGAAATATTTCTGCCATAGTCCATTTGTTCAGTGAACTCTTTAGTGCTGTGGTCAAGCATGTATATTTTTGCATACTTGTCTTGTGGCATTTTAATAAGAGCTAGAGATTCTTTTACGCTTATTGGGACAATTGCTCTAGGGGATAAGATTTTTTTAAATTCACTGTAGGGCAAATTTGCGGTTTTCTTTCCTGTAGAGGCACAAGCTGTAAAAGCTAGGATGCTTACTAATAGTAAAATGTTTTTCATATCTTCTCCTTTTAATTACTCTCTTCTAATAAATCTGGTGAAAACCCTTGTCTAACAAGGTTTTCAGTCATCACACGAGGCTCTAAAAAGTTTTTAAGATAGTCGGGGCCGCCTGTTTTACTTCCAAGGCCTGATAAGCGGTAGCCTCCAAAAGGGTGCCTATCAACCATAGCTCCAGTGATGTTTCTGTTGATGTATAAATTCCCACATTCAATCTCTTCCCTTGCTCTTTGAATATGTGAAGGCATTCTAGAGAAAATCCCTGCTGTTAGTGCGTACTTTGTGTCATTTACAATACTTATTGCCGTGTCAAAATCTTTTGCTTTAATCACAGAAAGAACAGGCCCAAAAATCTCTTCTTGTGCAAGGCTGCTATTAGGGTCTACATCAAAAAAGACATGTGGCTCAATAAAGTAGCCTTCATCAGAACAGTCTTGAGCTTTTGCAAAAGAGTAAGTTTCTTTCTGAGTTTTAATAAGGTTAAGTATTCTTTTATAAGACTCTTCATCCACGACAGGCCCAAGGTAGTACTTAGGATTTGTGCTATCTCCAGTATGAAGGCTTTCAACAGCGGCTTTTAAGCGGCCAATAAACCTTTCATAAATACCTTCTAAAACAACAACTCGGCTTAAGGCGGAGCATTTTTGTCCAGAAAAAGCGAAAGCTGAGTATATAACAGCTTGAACAGCTTCATCTAAATCAGCGTCAGAGTCGATGATAAGAGCATTCTTACCACCCATCTCAACAATACATTTTTTAACATGGTGCTGGCCATCTAGAGTTTGTGAGGCTTTGTTAATGATGTGAAGGCCAACAGTTTTTGACCCTGTAAAACTGATTACAGAAGTCTTTGGGCTTTCAACAATCTTTGCTCCAACACGCTCGCCAAGACCAGGAAGAAATTGGCAGGCCTCTTTAGGAACTCCTGCTGCCATGATGATTTCATAAAGTTTTAAAGCCGTTAAACTACTTTGCTCAGCAGGTTTCATTAAAACAGTGTTTCCTGTAACAAGGGCAGAGGCTGTCATTCCGGTAATAATTGCTAGTGGAAAGTTCCAAGGTGCAATAACAGCAATCACTCCACGTGCTTTGTAGTGGTATAAGCTTTCTTCCCCTGGGGCAGAGCCTATTCTAAAAGGTTTTCCAAGTTTTTTCATATCTTTTGCGTAGTATCTGCAAAAGTCTACAGCTTCACTAATGTCTCCATCAGCCTCTTTCCAAGGTTTACCAACTTCAATACTTTGAAGAGAGGCTAGTTCAAAGCGGTTCTTCTCAATAAGATCAGCCACCTTATCAATTAAATCAGCGCGCTCACTTACAGGCCTGTTAGACCATGCTTTTTGATACTTAAAAGCAGAATTTAAAGCCTGATCAACTTCTGTATCTGTAGCCTCGATGATTGAGTAAAGATTTTGAGTTTGGTTACTTGGGTTAACACGGTTAATTGAGTCAGTTCCAGTTCCTTTTTGTCCATTTATAAAAGCATTTACAGTAAGTGGCCCTTCTTTAAACGTAGACTCCCACGTTGCTAAAGCTTTATCATACTCTTTTCTATTCGTATCAATTGTAAAATCTGATAAAGGCGCGTTGATAAAAGAATCATCCTTCTCTTTAAAAAGAAGCGCTTCATCAGCATGAAACTCTGGACTTGCAAGTATAGTTTTAGGGTCTGTATCTTTTTTTAATTTACTCTGAAGAAAAGATTGGTTTGAAGAGTTCTCAAGAAGCCTTCTTACTAGGTAGGCCATTCCAGGAACAAGGTCTCCAATTGTTGCATACTCTCTAACTCTGTAACCCATATCAACAAATGAGTTTTTAAAGTTATCAGCCATCCCATAAAGCATCTGGATTTCAAAAGATTTTTCAGGAACGTTGTTTTTCTTAGCAAAAGTTATGGTTTCAGATAAAGACCTGATGTTGTGAGAGCCAAGTGCAGTAAATAAATACTCGTAGTTTGTAAGTAGTGTTTTAGCGCACTTTTCAAAGTTAAAATCAGAGTTTTCTTTGTTTGTATAAACAGGAACGGGCCAATCATTTTGTTTTGCATGAATCACCTCAAAGTCCCAGTAAGCACCTTTTACAAGTCTTATAGTAAAAGGAGCCCCTCTTTCTTTAGCAAAGGCTACAAGGTCTTCACAGTCAGCATGGCTGTCTCGAAGGTAGGCTTGAATAACGATTCCCCAGTGTGGGTAGTTCTTAAATTCATCAAGCATAAGAATTTCTTTAAAGACTTCTAGAGTAAGGTTTTTATACTCATAGTGCTCCATATCTACATTGATGAAAACACCAAGCTCTTGGGCTGTTCTAAAAATAGGTTTTAGGCGGTCTACTAAAGTTGCTTTAGTCTCCTCCCATGCGGCAATCTTAATCTGTGAATACAAAGAAGAAAGTTTCACGGAAACGTTTACCTGGGGAATTTTTCCAAGGTGGTTTTCATCAAGTAAAGAGTTGTGCTCCCAGTTTTGAGATTCAGCATGTACTTTTTTAATAAGATCTAAGTAGCGCTCTTTATAATCGTTTGCTTCAGGCTCTGATAAAGTAGCTTCCCCTAAAAGGTCTGCTGTAAAGGCCCAGTTCTTCTTTCTATTTTCATTTAATTTTTTAATGGCTTCTTCTGGAGTTTCACCAGTGATAAAAAGGCGGGCCATATCTTTAATGTTTTTTCCAACAGATTTAGAAACAAGGCCGGGTGCTAACTGTCCAACACTAGTTCCAGCTTGAAAAATAGAAGGCATCTTTCCGTTTTCATCTTCAAAATATTCTTTTACATGGTTAAGAATGTCATCACCAGAGTTGAGGTATGGGAAAACGTCTACAAATCTAAACATTCTAGTTTTAAAGTCAGTGCTCTTCATGGACCAGTCCATTACCTTTGAATACCACCACTCTTTATTTAGAATTGATTTTCCAGATGATTGGTTTTGGCTGTTTTTAAAAACAGCCATTCCAAACTCAAGAACGTCAGTATGATTTGTGCCTTTGGGCGCCGTTTTAGATTTAAACC
Organism: Bdellovibrionales bacterium; assembly: GCA_050633065.1. Classification (GTDB taxonomy): domain Bacteria; phylum Bdellovibrionota; class Bdellovibrionia; order Bdellovibrionales; family UBA1609; genus JALZUR01. Next base: position 26,191 of record JBOEFV010000043.1, on the reverse strand, counting down.
ACATACATATTTCCCCTTAAAAGATCAGGTTTCGTAGTAGTCTATTTTTAGGGAAAAGTGGACATTATAAGGTACATTTTCTATGAAGTCTGACGCGGTACTAAAAGTTTAAAATTGGTGCAAAACGGCAGGATCTGGGGGCCTAAGCCCCTTTTTCCTTTAACGGTTGTTTGTTTTTGGCTCGATCTCTCTTTAGAGAAACCTCTCGGTGGGGCTCTGGGTCTTCACGGTGGTGAAAAGTGCCCCGGCGGGTTACACCATCTATATTACAAGCTTTGGGCCAGCTTTTTCAGAGCCATAATGTCTCAAAACGTTACAAACAGGGTGTTTTAGAGGCTTTTGGTGGGGCCGAAATGGCTCTTTACTCTTTCAGGCTTTAAATATAACTTACAAGGCTAATGGACTTTTGGGGCTTTTTCTTCTTTTTTATTACTGTTTTTGCAGGGGCTTTAGGGCTAACTCTGGGGTATAAGAAGCTTGCTATGGGCCTTGGCTTATATGATGTCCCAAATAATAGGAGCTCGCATTCTACTCCGGTACCTATAGGGGCAGGGGTTGTTTTCCTTTTATGCTCAGCGCCCGCAATGGCTATTTTAAGCTACTTTAAGGTCATATCCATGAACACCTTTAAACTTTTTGTGTGTGGGACAGTGCTTTGCACACTCCTTGGCTTTATTGATGACATTAAGCCTTTGTCTGCAATGAAGAGGCTGTCTGTTCAGTTTTTCTTATCTTTGTGGGTCATACTTGAGCTTACACAGTATTTAGAACTTCCTTTTGAGGTAAAGTTCATCCCAATTAATTCAGTGGTTGTTTCGGTTTTATTCGGTGTCCTTTTTGTGATGTGGATGGTTAACCTGTTTAACTTCATGGATGGAATGGATGGCTTTTTAGGAAGCCAGTCCTCCTTTTTTGCACTGGGTTCAGCAGCTCTTTGTTACTACTCAGGAAACTTTGGTTTAGGCTTTGCATACTTAGTACTTCTTGCCGTTTTGCTAGCTTTTTTAGTTTTTAACTGGAGGCCTGCAAAGCTTTTTATGGGAGATGCTGGAGCTTATTTTTTAGGGTTTTCTTTCGCACTTCTTGGCTTGGTAGGGAAGGTGGAGCTTGAGCAAAGCTTAGTGGCTCAAGTTATTTTAATGGCTGTAGTGATTAGTGATGCAACCTTAACTCTTTTAGTACGGCTTTACACAACGCATAGAATGTTTCAGGCACATAGAACACACGGGTTTCAAAAGCTTAAACTCAAAAAAGAATTAAGAGTGAGCCGTATTATAGGGCTTTACTCTTTACTTGGGTTTGCTTGGTGTATGCCTCTTAGTTTCTTGGCAATTACATACCCTAAGCTTTCAGTGCTTTTTTGTTTAGTGGCGTATCTCCCAATCCTAGCTTTTTTTGCAAAGCTAAGAGTTGGAATTGAATCATAACGAATTTATACAGTCACTTGTGTAAGTTAATTCATCTTTTGTTAAATAAGGAAACATTGGAATACTAAAAACCTCTTGAGCAGCTAATTCAGACTCTTTTAAAGAAAGAGGAAGTTTACAGTTGCTTTGGTATGCAGGCTGTTTATGCACAGGAATAGGGTAGTGAACACTTGTAGAGATGCCTTTTTCTTTTAAAGACTTAATATGGGCATCTCTGTTCTTTGAACGCAGAGTAAACTGAGCCCAAGCGTGCCTTTCGTTGTCTTGAGGTTTTTGTGGCAGAGCAATGTCAGAGTGTTTAATGTTATCAAAGTAAAAGTTTGCAACAGCATTTCTTTTTTCAAGCTCATCGCTAAAAATAGTAAGCTTTTCTAGAAGGAAAGCGCACTGCATGGTGTCCATTCTTCCGCCGATTCCAACTTCAGTGTGGTAGTATTTTTTTGCAGAACCGTGAGATCTTATACGAACCATTTTTTCATAAAGTTCAGTATTATCTGTAAAAACAGCCCCGCCGTCTCCTAAGCACCCTAAAGGCTTTGCTGGGAAAAAGCTTGTTGTAGAAACAAGTGCAGTATTACAACTGATCTCCGACTCTGACTTTGCTCCAAAGCTTTGAGCCGCGTCCTCTAAGATCATAATGTCTTTTCCTGAAACAAGGTCTGCTAAAGCTTTCACGGGAGCAACTTTTCCATATAAAGAAACAGGAATGATGGCTTTAGTTTTTGAAGTGATTGCCTTTTCGACTTCTAAAACATCAATGTTAAAAGTCTTTGGATCAATATCAACAAGAACAGGTGTTGCCCCGACAGCAATAATCATCTCAACGGTTGCAATAAACGTAAAAGCCGTTGTGATCACCTCATCACCAGGTCCAACGTTATAAGCCATAAGTGCTAATCTTAGAGCGTCTGTACCACTTGAGCATGATAGAGTGTGTTTAGCTCCGCAAAAATTAGAAAGTTCAGTTTCAGCTTCAATAACCTCAGGGCCTAGAATGAATTTTCCATGAGACATGCAGTCTTGGTAGCGCTTATCTAATTGTTTCTTAATGCGCTCATGCTGAATGGCTAGGTTTAAAAGAGGTACGTTCATTTTACTCCTTAAAGTAAGGGTCTAAAATAATTTATCTAAATCTACAGAAGACCCGTTGTTTTTTGCAGACTGGTAGCAAGACTCAATGATTTGTAAAGATTTAATACCATCAAACCCTGTAATTGCGTCGGTGTCAGTTTTGCTAATCCAGTTTACAACTTTGTTGTAGAATTTCTCGTGGCCAAAACCATATACTGAGTCAGTTTTATAGCCAGAACTTTCAGGCGCGGGAACATCTTCAACATCCCAGTGTACAACCTCATTTAAAGCAACACCGCCAATTTTAACAGTTCCTTTCTCTCCTAAGATGGTGATAGAGCCCTCTAGATTTTTTGGGTACGTCAGCATAGTGACGTTAACAGAACCGATTCCACCACTAGTAAACTTTAAGGTAGCGCTTCCAGTATCTTCAGCTTCAATTTTTCGTCTTAAGGTGGCTGTTATAGCGCTGACAGTTTGAACGTCTCCGCCAAAAAGCTGAACTAAGTCAAAATAATGGATGGCTTGGTTCATAAAAGCCCCTCCATCTTGCGCCCATGTCCCCCTCCAGGGAGCTTGGTCGTAGTAGTCTTGAGGGCGTGTCCAAAAAACGTTACAAGAGATGAAGTGAATGTCGCCAAGGCTTTTATTTTTAATAAGGTCAGCCACTTGTAAAACTGTGTCATTAAAACGGTTTTGCTTTACAATAAAAAGCTCAGCGTCAGATCTTTTAGAAGCATTGATCATGTCTAAAGCGTCTGTAGTTTTAATGGCCATAGGCTTTTCACAAACTACAAACTTATTTGCATCAAGAGCCTTAATAGCTTGGGCAGCGTGTTCACCAGAAGGTGTGCAAATAGAAATAATGTCGACATTAGAAGCTAGTAGAGACTCAAGGTTTGAATGACATTTATANNAGTTAGTTCTAGTGCTGGGTTTTTATCAATAGACTCAAAATGTTTTTTTGAAATTCTTCCGGCTCCAACAAGTCCAACTTTTAAAGTTTTCATTAAACCTCTTCCTTACGCTTTAATAACGTTGTTAAGCTGCTTGCCACTAAACTTTCCTCTAGTGTCGATTACAATTTTCGAATTATCTAAAATCATAGAATAATCAAAATCGTCATGGTCTGTAGCAATTATTACACAGTCGTATTCAGCAACTGTTGATTTGTCTAAGCTGACACTCTTCATTTCAAGGTCGTGACTTCTTAATCCTGAAATTTTGGGAACCCAAGGATCAGAGTATTCAACAATAGCCCCTTTCTCTTGTAAAAGCTCAATAAGGTTTAAAGAAGGGCTTTCCCTCATGTCATCAATATTCTTTTTGTAAGCAGCTCCTAAGATTAAAACCTTTGAGCCAAAAATTGATTTTTTTACTTTATTAAGAGCAAAAGCAACCTTATCAGTTACGTAATCCGGCATAGAAGCGTTCACCTCTCCTGCAAGTTCAATAAACCTTGTGTTGATGCCGTACTCTCTGGCTTTCCATGTTAAATAAAACGGATCAATTGGAATACAATGTCCACCAAGGCCTGGGCCAGGGTAGTACGCAGTAAAGCCAAAAGGTTTTGTTGCTGCAGCGTTAATAACTTCATGAATATCAATGTCCATTTTATCAGCAACCACTTTCATTTCATTCACTAGGCCAATATTTACAGCTCTATGAATGTTCTCAAGAAGTTTTGTAAGTTCAGCGGCTCTTGTTGAGCTTACAGGTACAACTTGGTCGATAATAGTTTCATAAAGCTTAATGCCTCTTTCAAGGCAATTTGGAGTTACGCCGCCAACAACTTTTGGAATAGTTTGTGTTGTAAAGTTAGGGTTGCCGGGGTCTTCACGCTCAGGGCTGTAAACAAGTTGAATGTCAGTTCCGATTTCTAAGCCTTGCTTTTCAATGATTGGGCGTAAAACTTCATCAGTTGTTCCTGGGTAAGTTGTGCTCTCAAGAGAAACCATTTGGCCTTTTCTAAGGTATGGTGCAATCATTTCCATTGTGCTTACAACGTAGCTTAAATCAGGGTCTCTGTGCTTTGTAAGTGGAGTAGGGACACAAATGATTAAAGAATCACAGTCTTTTGTAAGAGAAAAATTAGTTGTTGCTTTAAAGAGCTCTAAGCTTTTTTGGATGTCATCAGCTGAAATATGCTTAATATATGACTCTCCGCCGTTTAAGGCTTCAACCTTCTTATTGTCGATATCAAAACCAAGAACCTTTGTGCCAACTTGAGTGAACCTTAGGGCTAAGGGTAATCCAACATAGCCGAGGCCTAATATACCAACGCAATTATTCTGATTCATAGTCAATTATCCCTTACAAAAAAGTCTAATCCACGTTAATGATAAGTCTCTACGGCGTCAACTTCAGGGGGGTTTAGTGCAATTCGTAAAACATGAGACTGCAATTGTTGATGAGGGTGCTTTAATTGGAAAAGGCACAAAAATATGGCACTGGGTTCATATCTGCTCTGGTGCAAAAATAGGCGAATCTTGCTCCTTGGGGCAAAATGTTTTTGTGGGAAACAAGGTTAGTATTGGTAGCGGCACAAAGATTCAGAATAATGTGTCGGTTTATGACGATGTCTCTATTGGAAAAAATGTCTTTTGTGGTCCAAGTATGGTCTTTACAAATGTATATAATCCAAGAGCCAGTGTTGTTAGAAAAGATGAGTATAGAACTACAAATGTGGAAGACAATGTTACAATAGGTGCTAATGCCACTATCGTGTGTGGCGTTAATTTAGGTTTTGCCTCATTCATTGCAGCAGGTTCTGTTGTAAATAAAGATGTAAAAGCTTTTTCTTTAGTTGCTGGAGTTCCGGCAAAGCAGATTGGTTGGATGAGTTTACACGGTGAAAGAGTTGAACTTCCACTTAGTGGAGAGGGGACTTGGACTTGTGAGCACACAGGGCAAGTTTATACTTTAAAAGGCGAGACTCTAAGTTTAAAAGAAATCTAAAGTGAAGAAAAAAAGACTTATTGTTTTATCAGACATATCTTATCCAGATACAAACGCTGGGGCTTCAAGAATTTATGAGAGGCTTAAGTACTGGAAAGACTCTTATGATGTTCACCTTGTGACTCAGCATGCGGCTAATGGCAAAAAGATTCAAAAAGAGGTGGAGGACCTAGGCTTTAAAGTCACTCGTTTTCCAAGATCTCCTTTTAAAGGAAAGGGCTTGTTTAGTAGGGCGATTAGCTACTTGTGGTTTTCAGACTTTAGTTTTTTCTATCTCCTGTTTTCAGCTAAAAAGGGAGATGTTTTGTTTACAACGTCTCCACAGTTTTTAAACTTGGTGGTGGCATACATTATTTCAGGTTTTAAAAGGACTAAATTAGTTTTTGAAATTTCAGATTTATGGCCAGACATCCTTTTAGAGCTAGATGTTTTATCTTCAAAATCAATTGTTTATAAAGTCTGGTCTAAATTAGAGAAGTTTCTTTATAAAAAAGCAGACGCTATAATAGCACTGACTCCAGGGGTTAAAAGTAGAATAGTTTCAAAAGGAGTCCTTGAGAATAAGGTCACTTCAATTATAAATGGTTTTGATGAAAAGCTTTGGAAAGAGAAAGCTGAAAAACAAAATTCTAAATTTATAGTGGGTTATTACGGAACTTTAGGTAGAGTGATTGATATAAGTTTATTTTTAGACACAGCAAAGTCTTTTCATGACAAATTTCCGGAAGAAAAAGTTGAATTTCACTTAGCAGGGCAAGGCATTAAAGAAGTTGAGATCCTAGATTTCATCAAAACGAATCAGGCTGTATCTTTAAAGTTTTTAGGAGAGCTTCCAAAAGAGCAGATGCAAGGTGTGTGGGAAGAGACAGGTGTTTGTTTCATTCCTTTAGTAGATTTACCTGTTATGGAGTCTTGTATTCCTGCAAAGCTTTTAGAATGTATTGGAGTGGGCGTTCCTTTGCTGTTAAGTGGTCCTAATCAGTCAGATGGGGCAAAGCTTATTGAAGATTACGGCTTTGGAAAAACTATAAAGCCGTCTGAAAAAGACCAGATAGTCGATGTTTTAAAAAACTGGTGTCAGAAACCAGACGAGTATCAAAGAGCTCTTAAGTCGATGAGAGAAAACAGAAAAGCTTTTACAAGAGAAAAACAAGCTAGTTCAGTATTAGATGCAGTTAACTCTTTATAAAGAGTTAACTTTTTCAAAAAAGATATCAGCATTCTTTGTGGCATTAAACTCTTTAGCCCAAAGTTTTTTTGCGTTATTTGACAATTTTAAGCGGTCCTCTTCGGAAGTGATCTGAAAGATTTCAATTGTCTCACGAATGCGGTTTGAAGTGACTCTTTCAGGTAGCAGAAACCCTGTTTCTTCATCAATAACAGCCTCTCTAACGCCTCCAATATCAGGGGCTGCTACAGGAACTCCTAAAGACATAGCCTCTAAAATAGAAATAGGGAGGCCTTCACTTTTACTTGAGTTGATGAACAAATCTACTTTCAGCTCATCAATCTTTTGTAAAACCTCAGAGGTTTCAACATGACCATGCAAAACAACTTTAATGTTATTTTTTTGACTAAGATTGTCTTTAATATACTTTTTAAGTTTTTCTTCTTCGGCAGGGCTTCCAGAGCCTAAATGGTGCCAGGTAAGTTCAAACTCAATAGTTTTAAGAGATTTTGCAACAAGGTGGAGTTGTTTCACAGGGTGAATTCTACTGCATGTTAAAATTGAAAGACTTGGTTGTTTTTGAGGTCTTGGACTTATGCTTTTAGGTATTGCAGATCCGATATAAGAAACATCAATTTTACTTTTTCTTAGAAAAGGGAAGTTTTGGCTTAAATAATGTGTTCCAAGTTCACTGATACAAAAAATGCGTTTTAAGCGAAAGAGAAATAGATTTCTATGGGCGAAGTACATATCTTTTCTTCGCTCTTTGTAAAGATCATAGCCGTGAAGCCTTGTGATCATTTTCTTATTCGTTATAAACGCGACAGCAAGGCTTAAGTCATTTCCCCAGTAAGAGTAAATAAGGTCATACTTTCTAAATTTAAAAGAGCGCAGTTTATAATTGGCGTAAAATAAAAATCCTGTTGTTCGAACTAAGCTTAAAAGTCTTGTTTTTAAAGGCTTTTTTGGGCGAGGGCGCTTAATGATTTTTCTAATGATCGTAAACATAAGCGATTGCTCTTTATCAAAAATAAATAAGAAACCAAGTTCATAGATAAATGAGAAAAACAGTTTTAAAAGAAAAATAGGGCAAAGCAGTGAATAAAGAATACTCTTTATAAGCGTTGAAGTTGAAGGTGCTGTAGATTTAAAAAAACCAGGATGGGTAGTTGTTTTTTCTAAATAGGTTTTATGATGAGGGGTAGAGTTGTCAGACTTATACTGAGGTAAAATACTTACATTGTACTTAGAGTGAAGTTTTTGAAGATCAAGTTCAACAAAATGATCAAGTTCTTCAAAAGGGTAAGAGCCTGTTAAAATAAGTAAGTTCTTCATATGTCCTCTAGGAAAAAAGTTAGTGTTTTGTTCTCTCTTTGATCTAGGCAAGTCTTGTAGATCTCAGGAGGAAGGCTTTCATGCGGAGTGAAACTGTTTTGTTCAACATTGTCGATAAAAGTATTTAGTTCGTTTGCGTAAGCCTGAAGTGATTTTGAATCACTTTGATCTGTACCAAAGAAGAAAGGGGATGGCGTGATGTAATCAGTGTCATTATTTTCAGTGTACACGGGGAGGGCGTGTTGTAAGTAGGAGCGTGTTTTTAAGGGGGACGCTTTGCTGTTTAAAACAGCCCCAGCACTTAAAACACCAAAACCTATAAGGGCACTTGAAAGCTCTTTTGAAAGCTCCTCTCCATATAAAGACCCGCAAAATTCAATATCCAAATCCTCAGGGATGCGTTCTTCATTTACTCTTATTGGCCCAATGACAGTGAGTTTTATAGGTTTTTCAAGCTTTGAAAGCATTTTCATAACAGAGTTTAAAGAGTAATAAGCTCTGTTTTTTGTTGCCAGAAAAACAACTTTTCTTTCTCTTAAAATAGAAGCCTTCTTTTGAGCCCTTTTAACAAAGTTTTCTAAAACAATATCTGAAGTTTCAAGAATGCTATTTGGAATTGTGATGAAGTTTTTGACAGTAAAACAAGACTCAAGCCCTTCACCAACGATGACAAGGCCGACACAATTTTTATTATAGTAATCAACAGATTTTCTTAATAAAGTTTTGAGAAGCAATGAAGTTTTTGGTGCAAAATTTAACACTCTGCCGTTTACCTCTAAAATAAGTTTGGCGTCTTTTGGCATTAAAAAAGGTGTTGGGAAATGTCTTGTGTATATAATGTCTGCTTTAAACTTTTTTTGTATGTCTTTCACACATAAAGGAAATTTAATGAAATATATGATTGCGTGCAAAGGAGGTAGTGGGAGCCTTAAAAGTATTTTTTGGAAAAAGTTAAAATGAATGTCTTTGTAGGTGACAATTTTAGTCTCAAAACCTTGAGTGTTCCAATACTCCACTCTTCTTGTGACTTTTTGAATAACGCCGTGGGTTTCACCGAATGACCCTGGGCAAATATAAAGAATCTTTGGCTTCATAAAGCATCCTTTGAACTGGAGAAGAACCTTGTAAAATGTGGTGCTAAAATTTTAGCAGTGTACTTGGCTCCAGCTTCAGTAAGATGGCCGCCGTCATAAGAAATAAAGTGATCTTGCTTAGCTGATGTAAAAACAGGGCAGGAGCTATAGCTTGAGCAAAGAGCCTTTTGCAGATCAAGATATTTGTTTTTTTTGTCATCAAATAATGTGGACATAGTTTGCATAATGTGAATCTCAGAAGGTCTCACTTTGTTTCTAGCATTGTGTCTGCTTATAAGCGGACTTTTGAAGCTAAGTTGTTTTTTTCCTAAGGTAAGTATCTTTGCTGTAGGATTAAGTTTAGAAGTGTTACTTAAACTTTGCAGAATAAAGGGGGTATGCCACTTTTGCCAAGCTGATGCAAAAATAATAAAGTCGGCCTGTTTAATTTTGTTTTTGAGAACTTGTGATTCATAATATGTTTTATGGCGTTTTTGGCAGTATTTCCTGTTTTTTCGAGCAACGCTCCTTTTAAACTCGTTAAAAGGAATGTTGAGGTTCCCACAGCGTGCAGGAATATAAAAAGTTGAAAAATCCAAGTCACTAAGCTGTCCGGCTTCATATAGAACATTTGTTAAGTCCTGTGCATAGCTATCGCCGATTAAAAGAAGCTTTGGTTTTTCAGGTGTATTTGTAGCGAAGCTCTTGTCTTTATACTTTTCAAACCTTTTGACTGTGTATTCTCCTTGGAGTTTACGGTCGAGCTCCTTAATAAGGCTCGGTGAGCCGAGTCTTTCAGGAAACCCATCAGAGTACACAGTGTAAGCTCCAAAGAATATAAAAAGAAAACTTGCTAAGAAAAGGTAGAGCACTTGAGTGTTAGAAACCTTTTTAAAATCTCTAAACGGAGCCTCTATATACTTCCAGCTAACGTGTGCACCTAAGAAGGTTATGAGAATACAGATTGCAATGTGAAGGTGTGTGTGAACAGGGTTTAGAATTCTATTAAAGGCTAAAATAGGCTGGTGCCAAAGGTATAAACTGTAACTTATCAGCCCTATATGTACGAGTGCCCTGTTTGATAGAAATCTTTTAACAAGATGATCCCCTGAGGAAAAAGCAATGATCAAACATGTTCCTATTACTGGAAGGAGGGTGTAAAGACCTGGAGAAGGAGTGTTTTTTGTGTAAACTGCAGCAGTTCCTAAGATTAACAAAACACCAAGCCCTGAGAGGTACGGGGAAGCGATAGACTTTAAGTCTTTATCTTTTAGTGTTAAAGCAACAAGAGCTCCTGCAAAGATTTCCCATACACGAGCAGGGGTAAAGAAAAATAGCCACTGTGTTGTTTTAAAAATTTCAAACTCTTGTAAACTTGGAAAAACACTAACTAAAGATGTGCTGTAGACAGAAGCGAGTATGCTTAAGAATGTTAAGGATGCTGTAGTGTATAAAAGAGCTGCTTTTCTTTTGTAAAGTGCAAAAACAAAAAGTGGAAAGAAGAAGTAGTACTGCTCTTCAACGGATAAGCTCCAAGTGTGCAAGAGAGGCTTGAACTCAGAGCTTGGGGCAAAGTAATTTATATCAAAAGCGAAGAAAAAATTTGAAACAAAACTGAAAGTTGCAATAAGACTTTTGCTATAACTGACAAGGTCACTGGGAGTTAAAAAGAGTAAAGCTGCAACAGTTGTCGGGATGATGGCGGCGTAGAGTGCTGGAAGAATTCTACGGGCTCTTTTGTTGTAGAATGTAAGAAGTGAGAACTTACCACTTTCACAGTTTTTTACTAAAATAGACGTGATCAGGTAGCCACTGATAACAAAGAATACATCAACGCCGACATATCCTCCTGAGGCAAAAGAAAACCCTGCATGGAATAAGATCACAGGCAAAACTGCTAGTGCTCTTAAGCCATCTATTTCACTTCTATACTTCATTACTTTTCCTTGAATTAGGAGGGAAGGGTAAGCTTATAAGGGACTTTTAACAAGATGACTGCCAGTGCTTTGAGCAGTTGCATAGTGAAATTCGTTTTATCTTAGCTTCTTTCAAAAATTTTGATATAGAACTAAGGTTCTAACCTGTAAGGAGATACAGCTTTGCTTAAAACTGCAGAATTAATGAAAGCTTACCGTATTGCCAGGCTTAAACTGAAGGCAGAGTCTCAAAGAACCTATGTGGGGTATCTTTGGTGGTTTATTCAACCTGTGTTGGATCTTGGAATTTATTATCTTTTATTCTCTGTGATCTTAAAAAGAGGTGGTGAGGACTATCTGCTGTTTTTGTTCTTAGGATTAGTGATGTGGAAGTGGCTTGTTCAAATTGTTCTGAGTTCCTGTGGCTCCTTAGTTGGTAACAAAGGGCTGATTTTAAGTTTTCCAACAACTAAGTATGTCTATCCTGCAACTGACACCTTTATGCACACGATTAAGTTTTTACCGGTACTTTTGATTTGTGTTGTGGGGTATGCGGCCTTTTACGGTGTGAGCGTGCATCACCTAGAGCTTCTCCCTTTGGTTTTAACGCAGTTTATTCTTTGCCTGTCGTGTTCGTTCTTTTGTGCAGCTATCATACCATTTTTGCTGGATCTTCAATTGATCTTCCCGGTTTTAGTAAGACTTTTATTCTACCCTTCAGGGATTCTTTTTGACCCAGTAAAGTTGTCAGACAAAATGCAAAGGTATATCTACTTAAACCCCTTAGTTGGAATGTTTGAGAGTTATAGGAATATTTTAATGAAAGGCAAGGGGGCTAACTGGGGTTCCCTTTTAGCTATTCTGATTTTTTCTGCAGCAATTGGAAGCCTAGGGCTTTGGATTTTAGAGAAAAACAACAAGCGCTACGCAAAGATGAGGTTTTAGGATGAATAAGGTCTTAATAAAAGCGACTAGGCTTATCTTAGAGTACGATCAATACGGATCAATCACGTATATGAAAAAAAGAGAACGTAAGCGTGTTTTAAAAGGTTTAAGCTTTGAACTTCATGAAGGTGAAATATTAGGTCTTATTGGAAGAAATGGTTGTGGAAAAAGTACAACTCTTTCTATTTTGGCAGATATTATTGAGCAAGATTATGGTGCGGTTGATAGAAATTGCGGGAACATTTCTCTTTTAAACTTTAACTCAGGAATGATTCCTCACCTTTCAGGCTTAGATAATATTTTCCTACAAGGTTATTTTATAGGATTAAGCCATAAAGAAGTGATGGAGCTTAAGGATCAAATCGTAGAGCTGTCAGAGCTTGGAGAGAGTATTGATCAACCTGTAAGTACTTACTCTTCAGGGATGAAAGCTAAACTTGGTTTTTCAGTGGGGTATCACTTAAAGAGTGATGTCATCTTAATTGATGAAACTCTGGGTGTGGGGGATTTTGCCTTTAGAGAGAAGTCTTCTCGTATGATGAAAGAGAAGATCCTAAACAACTCTGGCGCAATTATAGTTACGCATGATGAAGGCTTGTTAAAAGACATGTGTACACGCTGTATAGTTGTTCATAAAGGCGTGAATGCTTTTGACGGACCCCCTGAAGAAGCATTGGCGTATTATAAGGAAAACACTTAATGATAAAGACTGTTCTTGTTACAGGTGGAGCAGGATTTATTGGCTCAAACCTTGTTGAAAGACTTTTAAGTGAAGGTAAGAAGGTTATTGTTTATGATAACTTTAGTACTGGAAAAAGAGAAAACTTAGAGGCTTTAGTAGAGGTTGAAATTGTTAAAGGTGATATATCAAAGGGTTTTTATAAAGACCTTTGTGAACTGTCTCAAAAATTTGAAGGCATAGATTCAATTGTACATTTAGCAGCACAAGTTTCTGTTCAAAAATCTGTAAAAGATCCTGTTTTTGATGCTGAACAAAACTACCTTCCTATTTATGACCTTGTTAAGTTTGCTGAAGAGTCAAAAACTTTAAAATCTATTGTTTTTGCTTCATCAGCAGCAGTATATGGTGATGTAACAGTCTTTCCTGTAAAGGAGAGTGAAGACTGTTCTCCCTTGTCTCCTTATGGTCTTCACAAGCTGATGTGTGAAAAAGTACTGTTTTCAGGAGCTAACAGTGTGAGCTCTACAGCTCTAAGATTTTTTAATATTTACGGTCCAAAACAAGATCCTAAAAGCCCTTATAGTGGAGTGATTTCAATATTTATTGATAAAGCCAGATCGGGTGAGGCTCCTGTGGTCTATGGCTCAGGCAAGCAGACAAGAGACTTTGTTTATGTCTCTAATGTGGTTGATATTATTAGTGCTGCTATTGAAAAAAAAGACAAAGGCTTTGATGTGTTTAATGTTGGAAACTCTAAGGAGTTAAGTGTTTTAGAGCTGGCTCAAAAAATCTGTGAGCAAGAGGGCGTTGATTCAAGAGGCATCTCTTTTGAAGAGGCTAGAGAGGGTGATATCTTTAGGTCAGTAGCTTGTAATGAAAAAGTTAAAAGTTCGTTAAAAGACTTTAAAGAAGTTCTTATTGAAGAGGGGCTTTTAAAAACCATTAGGTGGTTTAAAGAAGATTAGGGTCGCCTGTTTTTAAAATGATATAATCAAAAGCTTTTTGGTTTAATCGATTAAACTGCTCAGGCTTAACATTCCATGTATTCCACTTAAAACTAGAGGCTTCATTAAATCTTTTAATTACTTTTAAGCCTCTATAGTCAAAGGAGATGTGGCTTGTGGTTTTGTCTTTTAAAAGTAGTGTGAGGGTGTTTTTAACCTTTGTGCAAGAGCTCTTGTCTTTTTTCACACACTGTAAAAGATTTTTCGTGTTTATATAGTATGAGGTCTTCCAGTTATTAGAAAGAAAGTCTTTTAAGCAGTTCAAATTTTCATAGTCAGCTAAACTAAGAGTGTTTGGAAACTCAAGTAAGATGCGGTCTTTCATACTGCTGTAAGGAATAAGCGCTTCTTTTAAAAGTTTGCAGTTCTTGGCAGAATCAATATTCTTTAGATCTAACCAAAGGTAGCGTTTTGATTTTTTAAGAGCTTTGGTGATGTGTTTAAAACTAAGGCCTGTGCTTTTTAGTGGAGGGTGAAAGGACAGCAGTTCTTTGTCTTTTGTAACATTAAGGTCAGTCTCGATACAGTTTGTTGCAAAGCTTCCTCGAACTATTTGAGCGATAGTGTTTGACCTGTGGTAACAGATTTTAAGATCACTGGAGGCGTGGTGCTGAGCTTTAAAGACTTTTGTTGCATCATCAGGCTTTTCAATTGAAGAAGAGTCGAAGTCTTTTTTAGCTAGGTTTATAAAGGTTGTTTGATCTGCGACATCACGAATTACAATGGGGCTGGGTTCTTTGGATAGGGCCGGGCCTGCAGGAAGCCTTGTTTGAAGTGTTTTAAATATAAAATAAGGGAGTTTTGCTAAAGTTGTAACCATATTTTTTTTTGCAAGCTCTGTAAGTTCATTAAAGGTGCCTTGGTATGCGCTAAGAGCTGAGTCATTAAAATAAACAAGAAAGGGGACTCTCATCATTTCATGGGTGAGTCTGCTTGAGTCATGCCCTCTTCCTGTAAAAGGAGAGTCTCCATGGTCAGCAAAGTATATGAAAATGGTTGGAGAGTGGGCTGCTTGAACTTTCTTAATAGCTTGGTGGAGCGAGTAATCAACATACTTAATTGCTGAGTCATACGCATCAACCTGAGGGGCTGCAGTAGGAATGTCTCCACTGATGGCTTCAGGGGAGAGGTCTTTAAAGTAATTATCTACAGGTTTTCTAAATTGACTAGGGATGTTTTTTAGATAGCTCCCGTGTCCAGCATAAGAGTGTAAGAAGATAACAGATCTTTCTTTTTTATTTAGAAGCCTAGGGAGTTCTTTGTTGAAAAAAATATGATCAAAGGGTTTTTTTAAAAGACGGTCATTGTTTCCAAGCAGTCTATTTTGTCGACTGAATTTTTTTTGAGAGTTTTTAAAAATCACACTACTGACCTGGTTGTAAGTTCCTGACTGACCTTGGTTACTTAAAAGGTGTGTTTTAAAGTTATTTTCGTGCAGGGTGCTTATTAAGGAGATGCGGTTTCTTTTGTGTATGGGAAGTAGGTCCTCTTTTTTATCAATACCTGTACTAAGTGCTTCTAGTAATGAGGGTGTTGTGTGGGTGTGGGTTGAAAAAACGTTTTTAAACAAAAGGGTGTTTTTTCCTGAGTTTACAAGGTCATCTATCTTAGGGGTTGTGTCTCGAAAGTAACTATAAGCTCCCATATGCATTGCTGAAGTGGATTCTCCAATATAGACAACAAGTTTTGGTGGGTTTTGGGAAGTTTGAAGCTTTGTGGCAGGGTTATCAAAGTGTTTAGAGACATCAATATATGCTGAAGAGGCCTGAATAAACTGAGACACTGTGTCTTTATATAAAAGATACAGTGAAGCTCCCATGAACGAAATAGATAGACAAAGAGTGATGTTTTTGAGTGGTTTTTTTAGAAAAATTTTAGAGAGGAGTAGGGTGTGTAGTGCATATGCTGTTAAAGCTATGGCAACTGAGATTGTAAATTTAAACAGACCTAGTTGTGGTTTTACCTGAGCATAGAGAGTTTTGAGGTAGAATAAGGCCTCCTTGTAGTCAAAATTAGTCGATTCAGCTAAAGAATCAATTCCTATAGGAGCTAGAAAGTCTGAAAAAGCTCTAAAGTATAAAAGCCAGATTATACCTGCAAAAAAAGGAGCAGCACTTATAAGGGGCTTTTTTAACTTTAGGAGCTGTATTGTTAGAAGGCATGCTCCAAGAAAGAAAAGGTATTCTCCTGCGTAATAAATATAGCCCTCCTTTTCAAAATAGAAGTCATAATTATATGAAAACATTGGCTGAATCCACTCTTTTCTTATGAGGGGAGGGAGTAAGGCTGATACTTATGAAGTGCCCTTTTTTCACCCTCTATCTAGAACATAGGCAGTTCTGAGAGGGGCCTTATATCTGCAAAAACACTTGAAATTGCAATGAAAACATATACTTATGGTGAAAAGCTAGAATTGGCATTAAGCTTGCTCTAGTTTTGTTATGAATAAGATGACTCAAAAAACTGTACTGACAACGCTGATCTCTATCGCTTTATTTGCTTCGGGCTGTTCAAAAATTTTGAGCCAGGCTTCGGAAGCTTCATGTGACTTTGTTCAAAATAAGAATCAACAGAGAGTTTCGTGGAAGTCAGATCTTCGTTTAAAAATTAGGGTGCATGAAGATGTGCCAAAAGAGGCTCATGATTCATTACTTAAAGCGGCGGCTCAATGGAATCTGATTTCTACAGAAAATGTGATTCAAATAATTAAGTGGGATGCTAGTGGAACACCAGGGAATGGATATTCTGATGGAGCTCCAACAATTTACTGGCTTGATACTTGGGAGTCTGATCGTTCATCTGAGCAGGCAAGAACTACAGTAATTTGGACAGGCGATAAGATTAAAGATGCTGACATTAAGATTAACGCAAAAGACTTTAACTTTAGTTATGATGGAGAAGAGTTTGAGTACACGAAGGTGGACTTTGTTTCTTTGATGGTTCATGAGATGGGGCACGCTTTAGGCTTTGCTCATTCTGATGAAAAAAAATCAGTTATGTACCCACTTTTAGCTAAAGGGCATGACAGAAGAGAAGTGAATCACTTAACAGATTTAGAATCTTATAGTTGTGAATACGGTGAAGATATTGTCGAGCCTGTAGTTATGGCGGCGGCTCTTAATGTCGATGAGCCTGAGGAAGAGGTTGAATCAGAAGAGGAAGATATGGTTCTGACGCAGACGGATGAGAGTGAAAGTGATGCCTCTGAGGCAACGAGTGCATCCTCAATATAGCTTGAGGCATTTAAGAGGATTTAATTATATTTTTCTTGGGCAGATAAGGGATAAAAGGTTTAATTGGTAACGAAATGAACAGAACAGAAGAAACACTACAGACAGAGCTTCAAAAAATCATCTCAGATGAGAAGGGGCCGACTAATGTTTCAGTGCCTGCAGTTCAAGACGAAATCAATGGTGTTGAAAAATTATCTGCCTTACAGGAGCTTTCTGCTAAAATTGAGCTTTGTTTAAAGAAGCAACAGCAAGTGAGATTCATCACAAAAGAAATTGCTGAAATCGTTAAAAAATCATCTTAAAAATTAGTGATAAATTGTTGAGCACTTTTTTAAAGTGTTCTCAAGAATGTTAAAGTATGCCTTTATAAGCAGCTCTTTATCTAATGCTGGGAGCTTTTTTAAAAACTCTTTTTTTGAAGGTAGGGTTTTTTGCTTCACAAACTCCAAGAATATCTCTTGAACCTTTTCTCTGTTTTCGTATTCAAACTCTGAAATACCGTTTAAAGGTGAGCCCAGGGCATGTTTGATATCTTGCTTATCAAAAGCAAAGTGAAAGCCTTTCAACGATTGGCTTAGTAGGTGTTCAACACCGCTTAAATTTTCTTCAATTTGTTCCAAAAGCGTTCTCCAACATCCTGTCAAAAAAATCACCAACCACATTACACAAATAGGTACATTTTAAATGCACATAAGCAAAATCGTTTGCTTACATTATATTTCATTTGAAAACCGTGCTAGGATCAAGAGAAATATGCATGAAGGTCTAGGTGTGCACGCATGCCTATAAAATGGAGTTGTTTTGAAAGACGAGAAAAAAGTGAGCGGGGAAAGTGTGGAAGCTATTGTAGAGACATTTGATAAGTTGATTATTGATCCAGAAAGAAAATGGGAGTTTAAATCTGAAGATGAGCTTTATGATTTTTTTAAAGGCGACATTGGTATGCTTGAAGAAGAATTTAAAAAGTATATTGATGCTTCAGTGGAATCTAAAAAACAAACTTTAGAATTCACGCTAGATGATCCTGATGAAGTTTGGGAAAGAACTGATTTATTTAAAGATGAGCGTCCGCTGCATATTTTTATAAAACACTTTGGTAAAACTGTTGAAATAGCATTTTGTCATTTGTTTGAACTTGAGCCGGTGTTTATTTATTCACATATAACTGTGCCAAGTAGCGAGGATCTGACACCTTTACAGTTTGAGTTTTTAGTTCGTGATAACAAAATGAAAGAAGTTTTTAGAGGAGCTCTTGATGGAGATTCTTTACACGAAGGCGATGAGCTGGCTGTGGGCTTATATAAAGCGATGCTGACGTTAAGGTCTGATGATGACTTTAAAGAAGAAGAGTTTGCAGATTTTTTAGAGATTAGAGAGCAGACTATAGAAGAAGCTGATGAAATTTGGCGCTCTATGGATTCTTATGGAAATTTTTTAGTACACTTTATTAAAGAGTATGAGGCGGAGGCTACGGAAGAAAGTTTTCATTATGTGGCGACAACTGTTGAAGATGAAATGTCTGATAGTAATGTTTTACTTTTCTCTTTTCCAACAAAAGATAAAGTATTGTTAGATAGGTTTCGTGCAGGAGAAAACTTGCAAGCTGAGGAAGTGACTCAAGAGGATAGTCATTAATGAAGTTTCTTTCATCACTTCTCTTTTTAGTTTTATTTTCATCATGTTCAAGCATACCTTTAAAAGTAATTAAGACTGGTGACGCTCAAAAAATAGAGCTCTCTCTCATTGGAGGAAACCTTAACGTTGATAAGTATAAGACCATCTCTCGTATAAAGGTGTACTCTTTAGAAAAGGGAAAGGGCGCAAAGTTAACTGAGAAAAAATTAGAACTTTCAGAGTTTAACCTTAATAGACAAACTGTTTCAGTTAACGATAATGGACAAGCTCAGTTTAAGTACTGGGTAACGGGTGTAAAAGGGGATGTTGATTTAACAAATATGGGGCTTCCCCCACAAGGGAAGACCTTAATGGAAGTTGTGGATAAAAAAGCTAATGTTTTAGCAGTCCAAGGCTTTCCAGAAGAAACAATTTTTTATCTTCCTAAAATTGCCCTTCCTTTAAAGGCTGTAAAACCAGGAGATGCTTGGGCTTATAGTGGAAAGTGGAGAAGTTTAAAAACAGGATGGCCTTTTAGAGTCTCCTTAAACTTAAAGCTTAAAGAGTGGGTTTCTTGTGGCGGGCTCCAGTGCGCACATATAACATATACAGGAGCTATAGGCCTTCCAAAAAACAGCCCTTTAAAAGGTGCGGTGTTAACAAGTGAGATTAAAGGAGAGTTTGTGTACGCTCCTATAGGTCATCAATTTATCTGGTCTTATTCAAACTCAGCAGAAACCTTCTTAAGTGACCGTAAAAAAGTAGAAGTAAAATCATGTACAGCTTCATATCAAAAATCTCCAGATAAAGAAGCGAAGGTTTTTTCATCTAAGTTTAAAAAATCTTGTAATTAGTCAAAATCTAATTTTGAGATGAGTATTGTTGCTGGATTGTTGCAAAGGTTGCCTTTGGCGGGTCACATTGAGGCAATCTCGACTTTAATCCCTCTTTTATATAAAGTAGATCAGTACTTTAGGCCGATTTGATAAGTATGAAAAACTTAAAAGAAATACTAGTTTTGTTTGGGGCTGTTATGGCCTTGTTAGTTACAAACGTTGGTTTTGCTGAAGAAGAGGCGGCTGCGCCTCCAGTAGAACAAAGTCGTGTAGATTCAGTTTTTAGTGGTGCCAGTACTAGTGCTGCGGAGACCTCAATTGAAACAACAGAAAGCTTAGTTTCAGGGGCGTATGGAGCCACTACAGTTGAAGATCTTTCAGGTAAAGTACAAGAGGTTAAGAACTCGTTAAAACAGTTAGAGGGAATGATGGGAAGTGCCGCGACTTCAGATGCTGCAACCAGCAGTTTTCTAAGTTCAGCAAACAGTATTATGGCGGGCCAATGTCAGAAGTTATCTCAAAATGCTATTCGTTGTTGCAGTACGCCAGACTCTTGTGGAGCAGGTTCAGGTATTAAAAAAGCCGCACCTTATATAGGGCTAATAGGTGGATTAATGTCTGCATTTGGTGGTGAAGGTGGTGCAGCAAACTGTTTGGCAAGTTTACCAGATATAGCAAATGGTCTGGGGCAGTCTTCAGGAACAAGTAAAGCATGTGGAATGCTGAGAGATGGGGGCTACCTTAAGGACGTTCAAGTTGTAGGCGCTGTTCAATTGTGTAGTTTACTTAAGGATATTGTTCAACAAACGCCTGTTAAGCCAAGTGGAGAGGCTCAAAAGCAAAGTATAGTTTCAAAAATATCTTCTTTTGAGAAGCAGGTTGCTGCGTCTTTAAGTGGTGGTGAAGAAAAAGCAGAAGAGCAGCAGCAGGGCATGCAGTCCTCTATGGCAGGAATAAACCAATGTGCAGAAAGCTTAATGGCTGGAGATGATATTGCTGAAGCAGGTGAAGTGGCGGGAATTGACTGTGGAAATGCAAGTGATGCAGCTGCAAACCCTGTAGCGTGCCCTGGATATGGTGGGTTGAACAATGGAACTAATGGAATTTTAGGTAAGACGTCAGGCTTTGATTTAGCAACTAGTAGTGGGGCTGAAGATTTGCCGGATGACGATGTGCTACCTGAGGCTGCTAACGGAGCTCCTGTGGATACACCTTTAGGAGGTGCTGTTGCTGCTAAAACAACTTCAGCAGGTGGTTTTGGAAGTGGTAGTGGTTCTGGTGGTGCTCAGCAAAAAGCTGGTAAAAGAAGAGGGGCTGGTAAAAGTAAAAAACTGGTAGCTGGTTATAAAGCTAGTAGAGGTGGTAGCTCAGGGTCTTCAGGTTCAAGGTCTCCTTCAGGATTTAAAGGCTTTAAGAATAAATTTAAGTTTAAAAAGAAGAAGGATAAAACAGATAAGGTTGCTTTGGCTGCTTTAAGTAAACTTGTTAAAGCAGGGATTTCTCCTGATCAGTCAGGATCAATCTTTGAGAGGGTTTCAAATAGATTTTCTGTGACAACAACAAAAGAGAACTTGTTTGATTGTAAGCGTAATAAAAAATTATGGATGGAGAAATAAGATGAATAAATCTATTTCGAAAATAGTGTTAATAATGAGTATGGCTTTAATGGGGCCTGCGGTGTCTTATGGAGTGGGTGGGGCTGCTGGTGCGCATGCGGGAAGAATTCAGGCTGTCATAGCTGCTGGTGCTTCAGGAACATATGCCTCAACTAACGCCGCTCAATGTGGTTGGAGATCTCCTATGCCATGCATTCGAGCCGCAATGGGGATTATGCAATTAATTCAGATGTTACAAGGTGCACGTAACTCAGGAATGGCTGCAAGCGCTCTTATTAATGGGGCTTATGATGAGTTTGGTTTTGATCCTACGGCTGCAGGATTTTGTATGGACAGTACATCAGGTTGTACGCCTGATGGGATAGACACTGCCTTGTCGGGATTTGAAGATGCTTTTACAACAGGTGAGGGGTATGAGGCTGCAATTGATGCCATGGAGAGTGATGCTTTAGCCAAGCTTTCTGCTATTGAAGCTAAAGGCTTTAAGGTTGATACAAAGGCTGGAACGATAACAGACCCTAGTGGGAAAGTGACTAAATTTAGTGATGTCAAAACAAGTATTCCAAAAAGTTTGTCTAAGGCTGCATCTAGTAAATTAGCCGGAATCCAAGCTGCTTTAGCTGGAAAAACTTCTGCAAAAGCAAGTAAAAGAGGGGTTGCCTCAGCTGGTGGTGCGGGTGGTGTTATTTTTAAAGACGAATACATAGGCGGTGGTCTAGGTGGATCGTTTGGTAAAAAAGCTAAAAGTAAAAAAGACAATAAAGGCGAGTTCTTAGCGGGTCTTTCAGATAAAGATGCTAAAAAAGGCGGTGTTGGATTTGCTGGAGATGATATCTTTAATATGATTCAGAGACGTTATACTAAGAAATTAAAAGCTAAAGAGTTTATAGGGAAGTAAAGTTAAAAAAACTAGCGCCTATAACCTAAAGGCGCTATTCTAGTATTTATGAATTCAAAAAATAGACTAACTAAAATGAAGGGCCAAATTACAATTTTTGTGGCCCTTGTTTTTATGGTTCTTTTCACATTATTTGGAATGACTATAAGTATGGGGATGTTTATTCATGATAAAATCAATTTACAAAATGCCACAGATCTAGCTTCATACTATGTAGCAACAAAACAGGCTGAGATGTTAACGGCCATTGCTCATTCAAATTATCAAATTAGACAAAGTTGGAAGCTTGCAGCGTTTAGATACCGAGTTTTGGGTAATGGAGCAAGAACAAATGGGGGGTATAGGCACCCAGGAACATACCCAAGCCTAGCAACGTTTGAGAATCAGCATACAGTTGATTATAGGCCAGCAAAAGAGTTTGTGAATTCTTCAGGTGATAGGATTCCACCAAGAATTTGTATCGGGGCAACACATATGTTTAAGGAGCTTGCAGGGGATAACCCATGTAAGACGATTAACTTTAATGTAAATTATGTGCGGACAGTTCCGGCGATCATTCCAATTAGCATAGTAGGGGTTACAAACAATACAATTACAGACGCAAACTTATCAATTGCGGGAAACTGTATAAAAACATCATATGCAAATTGGTGGTTTTCAAACACGATTATTGGTTCTCATAAGTTAGAGCAAAGAGACAGGAGAGCTGTGATCAATGCTTTAGCTGAAAACTTAGCAAAGCCAATTGCTCTAGGTGGGATGAAGGACCTTGAAGGGCGTGATGTTTATGAGGGGGCTAGAAAAACTTTTTTTAACAATCTTTCTGAATCGAATAGGGAAAACCCAGACACAGCGAATATAGAATTTCAAAACTCAATGGAAGGGCTAGACCCAGAGACATGGCTTAAGCCAATCTATATAAACACAATCATTCCATACTCTTTTATGAGTACTGCAACGGGGTGTACAGAAGAATTATACACACATGTAAATTCAGCTCCAGTGATGGGAGCCTTGGGATTGTCAACTGCATCTGAAGCGGTTGCCTTAAAGGGGCACTTGGATCCGGATGATCAGATAGAATATTACGGGTCATTGGCGGGCAACACAAGTGATCCACTCATGAACCTTACGGTTGGGGTGGAAAAAAACCCTTGGTATATGGTTTATAACAAAGCTACGAGTGACGCTCTTTCTAAACCGTTGTTTTTAAGTAAAATATTTGGAGCGGGAATAAAGATGAAGTCCATAGGTTACTCAAAGCCTTTTGGTGGGCGTATTGGCCCGTGGTATAAAATGCAGTGGTCTTCAGGGTCGCCAGAGTCTGACAGTGGAGATAGAACAGACCCACTACTGCCTCCTAGGGTTGATGTTGGGGACTTGGGAACCCCAGCAGATGTTATGGATAAAACATTAAGGCCAAACTATTCAAGGTATCCAGGAGACGAAGATGGTTTAACATCAAAAGCGGCTATGGTTGCTTCAGGTAAAGTTGTGGGGAGTTGGGGGATTTCAAGCCCGACAAATGTAGAGACAAGTTTGTTCCATTATCACAGAGCCACTTATTCATATACAAACCCGCTTGGAAATGATCCGCTTGCACAAAATTTAACGGGTAGTGCTGATCCATGGGATGCGTTTAATAGAAGACTTGAAATTGCGGCTATTGCTCCAGACATGTTTGATATGACTTATTATACAATTGTTCCGGGTTTTTATGATTATTTTGTAGATGGTCCAGACGGTAAACTTAAAGACTGGCTTCCTGTAGAAGATGGAATGGTTAAAGGAGATATTGGATCTCATGATCAAGGTCCTGATGGGATTAAGAATTTTGATATTATAGATCAAATGAATATTTCATCACTAACAATGACAGAAGATGGTATCCCTAGAGAGCGAAGAGCTCCGTGGCTGGACAACCCGAACAAGAAAGGGTTTTTGTCTTCTTGGATTCCCGGAACGGAAGTGATGAACTATGACCCTGCTGACCAAGGTGATGTAAAAGATAGGTTTGCAGCTTGTGGCACAGCTGTTCCAAACGGTAGAGCGAAAATTCCTTCAGAATGTTTAAACGGGGGGCGTGCCGGTTACTCTGTTAAAATGATTTCTAAAAAATATTTAGAAGCTGATCATCCCATTGGTGGTGAGGGAACATCTGGTCCGATACTTAACATCTACTAGACGGGTTCTTTTTAAAAGAAAGATATGTAAAAAGAGTTGAAAACAGAAGAAAAGGAAGAAGAGCCAATACAGAATAGGTGTTGCCTTTAAGAACTTTGGCTGCGACTCCAACTACTAGGGGGCCCAAGATTGCAGAAAGTTTTCCAAAGACATTTAAAAAACCAAAACTAATACCTTGCTTAGATTTATCAATTAATGTTGCAAAGTGTGAGCGGCTTAAAGCTTGAAGTCCCCCTTGAGCTATACCTATGAAGGTTGCAAGAAATGTGAATGAGTAAACTGTTTTTACAAAAGGCGATGCTGTTACAACTACGGCGTAGCAAAAAATTCCAAGATAAATTGCAGATTGAGTTTTGTATTTTTTTGCAACCCAGTTCATAAAAAGTGTTCCGGGTACTCCGATGATTTGTACATAGATTAAAACCATAATGAGAGAGTTTTGTGAAATCCCCATGCTTAAACCAAAATCAACAGCCATTTTATACATTGTGAATACAACGTCTATGTATAAAAAGAACCCGGCTAAAAAGAAGAGAGTGTTTTTATCAAGATGCTTTAAGAATTCCCATGAGTTCTTAAAAAAGTTTTCAGGAATAACTTTCTGAGTGTTTAGGTTTTTAATGCTAAGAACAGGTAGTGAGAAAAGAATCCACCAAATTCCAGCAGTTAAAAAACAAAGTTTTGCTGGAAGAAGCGGGGAGGAAAAGCCAAGGCTTTTATGAAAAACAAGAGTTAAGCTTTGTAGGAGCAAGAGTGTTCCGCCTCCAAGGTAGCCAAATAAGTACCCTTTTGAAGACAGGCTGTTGAGTTCTTCATGTGAAGGTTTTTTTAGAATTTTTAAAAGCATTCCGTCGCACTGGGTGTTTCCAAAGGCAAAAAAGATAAAAGATATGATGTAGATTACTAAAGCAGTCAGAGGAGAGTTTTCTTTTATAAAAAAGAGGCTGGACGTAAATCCACCTCCAATGAGAGCTGTAAGAAAGAGGGCTCTTTGAGGTTTTTTTATGATCTGGTCAATTGCATGCCCAAGAAAAGGAAGGGAGATGGTTAAGAATGCTGCAGTGATTGAACTTGCAAGGCCGAGGTAAAGAGTCACATCTTCAGAAGGAAGCCCTTTTGCCCAGTAGTTTCTAAGCATGATGGGGAAAAAAGCTGACGCCACACTGGTTGCAAAAACAGAGTTTGCCCAGTCATAAGAGATCCATTTTTTGGAGTTATCAAAATTACGATATATGTTTTTTATCATGATATTTCCTCTTCTAAATCACTATGGCGCCACTAAATTATGCGTTGGTCTAGTCTATGTGTGATAAGTGACACAGATTGAATAAACAATAACTATCTAGCACAATATAAGGACACAAACACAAATGTAAGGAGAGGTTTAATGGATTTGAACATGTTGTTTGAACTGTTTAGCGAGTATAGCTGCGCGATTATGTGTGGCTCAATATTTTTAATGGTTGTCTTTGGTTACTTAGGTGCACCATTTGTTCTTTGGGCTTTGGCTATAACGGCTTTGGCTGCAGCAAGTGGTCTTGTAGGGACACCTTTGTATGTGTTTATAGGTGTGTTACTTGTTTTTGTAATTAAACCGGTTCGTAGAATGTTGGTTTCATCTGTTGTTATGGGTGTGATGAAAAAAGTTCTACCACAAATTTCAGATACAGAAAAAACAGCTTTAGAGGCTGGAGTTGTTTGGGTTGAAAAAGATTTATTCTCCGGAAAGCTTGATTTAGGTAAATTAAGAAAAGAACCATATCCTGAGTTAACAAGCGAAGAGCAGGCTTTTTTAGATGGCCCTGTTGAAGAAGCTTGTAAGATGATAAATGACTGGGAGATTTGGCAAAAAAGAGAAATGCCTCCAGAGTTATGGGCTTTTTTAAAGAAAGAAAAGTTTTTTGGAATGATCATTCCTAAGAGTTATGGTGGTTTAGGGTTTTCAGCTCTTGCACACGGTGCTGTGGTTGAAAAAATCTCATCTCGCTCAGTTGTTGCTGGTGTAAGTGTGATGGTTCCTAACTCTTTAGGTCCTGCAGAACTTTTAAATCATTATGGAACTCAAGAGCAAAAGGACAGACTTTTACCAAAGCTTGCTATTGGTGAAGAGCTTCCATGTTTTGGGCTTACCGAGCCTCAAGCGGGTAGTGATGCAGGGTCTGTGACATCTTCAGGTGTTGTTTTTAAAGGTGAAGATGGAAAACTAAAACTTCGTGTTAACTGGAATAAGC
>JBOEFV010000042.1:0-17180 GCA_050633065.1 Bdellovibrionales bacterium | reverse complement strand
TGTCTACAAAGGTCAATGCATTGCACTTCTTGAAGGCCCTTGGAAGTCACTTCTGCTTGTTGAAAGGCCCCTCCTAAATTGGATTGGCCACTTTAGTGGGATCGCCGCGCACACGTGGCGTTTTAGTGAAAAAGTTAAGAAGACCAAGTGCAGGATTCTTGACACTCGTAAGACTACTCCCTTTTATCGAGATCTTGAAAAAAAAGCTGTCCGTGATGGCGGCGGTTTAAACCACCGAGCAAATTTATCACATGCAATGATGCTAAAAGAAAACCACTTAAGTCTTTATGAGTTTAATTTTAAAAAAGCCATTGAGGACTGCATGAGTAAAAACCCGGATCTTCATCTTACCGTTGAAGCTTCAAACTTAAGTCATGTAGAGCTTGTTATTAAAACTAAAGCACACAGAGTTATGCTTGATAACTTCTCTAACGAAGAAATCACCGAGGCTTTAAACACTATCAAAGAGCACAAAAGCTCCATTGAAGTTGAAGCCAGTGGAAATATGACTTTAGACCGCGTTGAGAGTGTTGCTGCACTTGGCGTTGATTATATTAGTGTAGGCGCCGTCACTCACTCAGCACCACATGCTGATATCACTCAACTAATGGATTTTTAATTATCACCTGAAAGGGGTACACACATGTTTAATATTGCAGAAGTATCTGGAAATTGGGCTAAACAAGAAAATATCGAACACACTGTTCTTAGCTCCATAGAGAGCACAAGTGATTATGCCAAAAATAACCTTTCATCTTTTGAAAACAAACCCCACCTTGTCTTTACAAGTGAACAAACCATGGGGCGAGGGCGCGGTTCAAATACATGGGTGTCTTCAAAAGATGGAGAGGCTCTCCTCTGCTCTTTTGTATTTCAGCTTGAGAAAGCTCCACAGCCTATTGCAGCTCCTTGTTTTGGCTGGGCTGTGTACAGAGCTTTAAATGAAAGTTTTGATCTTGAGTTTAGTGTAAAAGCTCCTAACGACATCTACATTGGCAAAAACAAAATTGGCGGAATACTTTTAGAGTCTGTTTCACAAGGGGATTCACACCACCTTATTCTTGGGCTTGGCATCAACGTCTTCTCCCACCCAAACATTGAAAACTCCAGTTCTGTTTTAAATTTTATTGAAAGTAATGAAATTGAAGAAAACCAGTGGGAACAGTTTTTATCTCACCTTCTTTCACTGTCATCTCAGGCAGCTATTGCCGCACAAGACAATGAAATATCAAAAGTGATCATTAGTGAACTTGAAACTGCTCTTAAAAAATATGACAACAACCAAATCGAGACTTTATTGGCTAACGGAGGCTTAAAGCTAAGTGACGGCTCAACTACAAACTGGAGAGAATTATAGTATGGCAAAAAAAGTCTTTGGCAGTTTTTTAATTATGCTTTTTTCAATTTTAATCATCCTATTTTTTAAAACAGGTGCATACAAATCTGTAGAGGCAGTGAAAGCAGATTCACCAAGACTTAAACTGTATTATAAAGAAAATATTGGCCCGTACCATGAAATTGTCGCTAAAATTAAAGAAGTTGAAGACATCTTTAACGAGTACCAAATTCCTTGTACAAAAACATTTGGCCACTTCCTAAGCGACCCGGAAATCATTGAACATGATAAACTTGTAAGCCATGTAGGTTGTGCTTTTTATGAGGCTGAGGGCCCTGAGTTTTTCACTCTCCCTGACGGAATAGAAGAGAAATTTTTCGGCTTCGATTCAAAAGACAAAGTCTGCTACAATGGCGTTTTTAGAGGGTCTCCCTCACTAAGCGCTATAAAAGTTTACCCTAAACTTTTAAAAATGGCTCAAAAAGATCGTGTAAAACTGAGCTCTAACTCTCTTGAAATCTACCTTGTTGAGGGGAAGAAAGTTACCACTGACGTTTATCTTTGCGAAGAGTAAATGCTTTAATTGTCATGAACACCTTAAGGGAGAGGATAAAAGCCTTCTCTTTTTTAATTTAATCATTATCCTTATAGCATTTAATAAACTTAAAGCTTCTAGAGATTTTCCATAAATTTATGATCTCTCCAGTAGAGCTTAAAAATGCAGTTCCTTTCGCAGAAAAACCAGGGCTTGCTCTTAATATTTCACGATCACTAAAAATCAGCTTGCAAAGCCCCTCATAAGTTTTTCTATTTCCAGAAAATCTATATGTAATCTCATCTAAAACCACATGCGGCCTAAAAAGCTCTGTATACTCTTGAGTTTCCACTAAATCTACAGCACTGATATTAAAGTCACTAATTGGAAACTCTTTTTCACTAGAAAACACAATTGATGGCATCAAAACCATCAGTGTTAAAGCTAAAACCTTCATGAAAGCCCCCTTTTGAAAATTAAATATATGATTTATTTTTAATCTTTTCTAAAATAATCTTCTCTGGTTTCATTGGATCTTTAGGGTCTACAGAAAACAGCGCCTGTTGCTCACAACGAACCTTATTCTTAATAAGGAACTTCAAAACATTTGCTAGCTTCTTATTTTTCTTATCCTGGAAGAAGGGATCGTTTGCTAAAACATCTTTTGCCTTCTTAAGGGCTCTCAGTTCTGAAGCATCTTTATCCTTAACTTCATAGTAATTAAGATCGTACTTTTTAATATCTTCAGGCAACACCCCTAAAAATCTCACATCCGGAGCTGAAAAGTCAGAGTTTCTAACAAGACTGGCAGCCGACCCAGCTTTTAGCGTCCTAAAGATATTTTGCA
This sequence comes from Bdellovibrionales bacterium, assembly GCA_050633065.1. Lineage (GTDB taxonomy): Bacteria > Bdellovibrionota > Bdellovibrionia > Bdellovibrionales > UBA1609 > JALZUR01. The sequence continues at coordinate 14,462 of JBOEFV010000042.1, read as the reverse complement.
TTGTGTACGCATCGAGATCTCCGAAAAAGTATATAGGAATTTTCAACTGATCTTGAATTAGCTTACACCAACCTCTTACACCATTTGATGGAACCCCTTGGGCACCAAGTAAAATACATTTGTTTCTCTTAGTAAAACCGTTTGATACTAACGTGTTTGCTGTACCTTCTGATTCAACAACCAAGCAAAAATCAATTTTTTTCTTTGCTCTAAGCTTTAGAGACTGTGGTTTATTCTTTGGTTGAAAAGGCGTCGTCCCTAACTGACTTAAATCAATTACAGCCTTTGTTCCATCAGGAAGAGTTTCTGTTACTTCAAGTTGTTGAGAATATGTTTGTCCACCGCGATCATTGGCAAAACAGTTCATTTCTTCTCTATATGCTTCAAGCATATCAGTGATAAAATCAATGATTGAATCTGACTCGGGCTGATCATCAAAATCAATAGGCTTCATCAAAGGGTTTTGTTTAACCAAACCCTTTGCCATATAGTAAAGCTCTCTTTTTGTGTTTACAGCGCCTGTTTGAACATTGTTTAAAAGGATTTCTAAAAGAAAAACTGTTCTAGCAAGCTTTTGAACCGATGATACATTTAGCTCTGATCTAACAACCTTTTCGCCAGGTGTTAAATACCCTATTTTTGCATCATACTCTGCATTGTCTAAAGAACACTTTACAGCATGAAGAACAGGTCTGTTTGCAGCCTCTAAGTCTTTAAGCATTTTTTCACACAACTGCTGTGCTTTTTTAGTTATCTCAACGCCGGTTTTAGATTTTCTAGTTTTTGCAGCCATTATTTCTTAGCCTTTCTCGTTTTCTTTTTAGAAGCCTTCTTTTTTGTAGCCACAGCTTTCTTCCTTGTCTTCTTTTTTACAGGAGCCGTCTTTGCATCCCCTGCTTGAGCTCTTTGTTCTTGTTTGATTTTAAGCTTATCAAGCCTTGCTTCGGCTTTTTGTAATTCTTCTTCAGCAGACTCTGCATCCTGACCTAAAATTTGCGCTAAACCTTTAGTTGCACGTTTTTTTCTAGCATCACTAGCACCTGTAATACTCGCTAAACCTTCAACAAGTATTGGTCCAAACTTAGCAATATGCTTCTTTTTTCTCTCTAAATCAGCCGCTTTTGACTCACGCTTAATATGACGTGAAAGCTTTTGACCTGCCTGCATTAAAGCAAGTCTAATTTCTTCAATTAAGTCATCAGAAGAATCAATTGTTTCTTTTGATGCGTTCTTAAATTTAATAAATGGTGATGTTACAGAAATTGCAAAAACGTACGGGCCTTTAGGAAGGCTATTTTTCGACTGTACCAGTCCATAAGATTTCCAATTAACAGACTCAGCAGATTTTGTGATTGCACACGACGCTTTATCAAACTGCAGTGGAACTCTATTTGCAAATCTTAAAAGCTGAATAGAGTCTTCTTCTTTTCCTCTATTTAAGAATCTTGCAATAGCCACTTCAACAACAACTGGCTTAAAATCACAAATTTTAGGTTTTCTTGTCACAACTGAGAAGAAATCAACCTCTCCAAGCTTTGAAATACTTTTTGCTAAACCTTCTTCTCCAACTGTTAAAACTGATTTTGTAGAAGGGCTTTGAAGAGGAGCATCCTGAATAGCTTGAAAAATTGCTTTAAACTCAATATCCTTTATCTTGTTTAAACCTTGCTTTAACCAAGTTTTTTTAAGGCCATGTTTAGTAAATTCTTTTAAAGAAGTGTCCGTTACACGTGAAAATGATGTCTTTAAAAACTTCTCTAAAGACATATTTCCATAAAGTAGAGCATGAGTCATAAACTCACCTAACTTCATCGTATGAGGGTGAGGAAGAGTTGCTGGTGGCACCTTTGGTACAAACGTGGAAACTCTTTCTGTTGAAACCCATTCTTGATCATGAATTCTATAATTAAGCGTTAAATGAGGGTTTACTAAAGCCGTACCTTCAAGATACGTCAATAAACCACCATCTCCATTTAACTGCAGCCTTCCATCAATCTTAAACTCAATTGCAACACCGTTTTTCTTAGTCCAATCAAAGGTCTCTTTTTTCTTAATAACGCCCTTGTTTCCTTTGATATCAACGTCTACCTGAAGCTTTACAGCCTTTTTCATTGATGCTGTTTTACTTTTTACCGTAACTCCAGCGGCATTTGTTAGCTGTGCCCATGTTGTTGCGGCAGAAATACCAATACCTTGTTGCCCTCTAGAACATTGCCCTCTGCCAAATTTAGATGAAGCTAAATACTCTCCAAATACACGAGGAACATCTTCAGGCTTTAAACCAGGCCCATTATCTTCAATATATATACGAATTAAATCAGTGTTTTTCCCGCCACCTTTTCCTAATTTATCAATTTCAATAGTAAGTTCAGGTAAAATTCCATTCTCTTCACAAGCATCTAGAGAGTTGTCTACAGACTCTTTTAAAGTCGTTAAAACGGCTTTTGTAGGCGATGAAAAGCCCACCTGTTGAAGGTTTTTTGCGAAATACTCCGCAGTACTACTTGATGTAATTTTAGACAATTTACACTCCCTCGCCCTAACCTACTAATTTAACAAAACATTAAGGCAATGGTATTATATCTATATCTGTTTTATTTTTCCAAGGTCATATCTACAGGGGTTTGAGATTGCTTGCCAAAGTTGCAAGGTTTGCATGCAATTACAATATTAGATTTTGTCGACTTTCCACCCCTTGCCACGGGAACTTTATGATCCATCGTCAGATCTTCTTTTTCGAAATTTCCCTCGCAATAATAGCAGGTCCCAGCGTTTACCTGGTCCAACCACCACCTGGTTTTCTTTAAGGCCCTTGCCTTAACTCGTTCTTGAGAAATGTGCTTTTTAGAAGCAGGTTGATACCACATGAATTTCATTTAACACCATGCGGCACTTGAGGCAAGTTTTAAGCTCCTTTGTTTACAGATTAATCTCTTTTCGCTTTATTCCTCATACAACCCTTTAAAATAAGGATATGAGTATGGACTCTTTAGAGCTCGAAAACAGGCTTTTAAGCGCCTTTTCCAAATGCCAAGCTGCTGTCATTGATATGACCGGAACTGGGAGCAATTTTGAACTCAGGCTCTCTACCCCTGACCTAGAAGAAATGTCTCGTGTAAAGCGCCATCAAACCATTATGGCGCTCTTTAAAGACGAGCTTTCCTCTGGTGAAATTCATGCGTTAACAATTAAGTATATAAAATAAAAAAAGGATTTAAAATGGAACTACCTACTGAAGTAAAATCAAAAATTGAAACTGCATTAAACGAAAAATCTATCTGCTTATTCATGAAGGGCACTCCTGCTTTTCCGCAGTGTGGGTTTTCTCAACGTGCTGTAGCACTATTAAACGAAGTTGAAGCTGAGTTTCACGCTGTAAACATCTTAGAAGACCAAGAGGTTCGTGAAGGAATCAAAATCTATGGCAACTGGCCAACAATTCCTCAGCTTTATGTTAAAGGAGAGCTTGTTGGCGGATCTGACATCTTAATGGAAATGTACCAAGAAGGCGAGTTAGCTGATTTAGTTAAAGACGCTCAAGCTTAGTCTTAGTTTCGACAAACTCGTTAATAAACTTATTAATTATTTCCTTACAGGTGAGGACCTCTCGGACCTCACCAACGGACTGCCCTGCACTCCAAACATTATTCCATGAATATTTCTTTTTAAGTTTTAGACCGCTTTTCATAAACTTATAGGTTATGTATTGAGAGATCTTTCCTTTTAAAGAGTTATCCCATTCATAAAATTTTTGAGATTCTTTTGTTTTTAAAATAGAAGCGTTCACTCCAGAAAGAGCTTTAGACATAAAAATATCTTCAGGGCCGGATTCCACAATCGAAGACTTATACCCTTCATCAACTTTAGCTTCTTTACTTGCAATAAACCTTGTTCCTACACTCACAGCTGAAGCGCCCAAAGCTAAAGAGGCCGCCAACTGATCTCCACTTGAAATTCCACCTGCTGCAATAATTGGAGTGTCTGGAAACATCTCTTTAAAAAATGGTAATGAGCAAAACGGAGATAACGTTCCAGCATGACCACCAGCTCCTGTGCTCACAACTATTAAACCGTCTACTCCAACAGCAACAGCTTTTTTAGCATGTTTGGTATTGATCACATCACAAATCACTTTGATCCCCAAAGGCCTTGCTTCAGATAATAACTTTTGAGGGTTTCCTAAAGAAGAAATGATCAAAGGCACTTTATGTTTAAAAACCACTTCTTTATCAGCCTCAAGCCTTGTGTTTGAACCGTGTAAAATTAGGTTCACCCCAAAAGGCAAATTTCCAACTTTTTCTTTAATTTGTATAAGCCAAAGGTCGAGCTCTTCTGTGCTCCTACAGTTAAGAGTTGGAAAGGTCCCTATTCCCCCCGCAAGGGTTGTTTCAATAACCATTTCAGGGTTAGAAACTAAAAACATCGGAGCTGCAATAATTGGGTACTTACAGCCCATCATTTGAGTGAAGCTTGTATTCATTTTTTCCATACTAAAATTATATACATGAAGTCTTACAAAAGTCTTGCTTATTTTACTCACAAATCCCCCCTCCTATACCGATAAATCTAAATAGATAAAGGGGTTTTTAACGTGAACATACTTCTTGCCGAAGATGACCATAACATAGCTACAATTGCCTTAATGGCTCTTGAAACTTTAGGGGGCCACACTGTCACTCATGCTGACAATGGTGAAAAAGCATACAACCTTGCAAAAGAGAACACTTACGACGTTATTTTGCTTGATGAAATGATGCCCAAAATGAATGGCTTAAAGGTTTGTAAAACTCTACTCACTGAAGGATTTAGAACTCCTATTATTTTTCTTAGTGCCAAATCTCAATCAACTGACATCAGCCTCTTTGAATCTTTAGGGACAGGATTTATTCCAAAGCCTTTTGATCCTTCAACACTCTGTTCTGAAATCGAGAAAATCCTAAAGGAAGCAGCATGAATATACGTTCAAAACTTTTTTTAGTTGTCTTCTTCTGTTTTGGAATCACTTCAGGAATTGGGTATTTAGGTTTTGACTCTTACTCTAACCTTCAAAATATCAATGCTGACTTAAGACTGTCTTCTGAAGTAAAGGGCCTCATAAGAGGGGTTGCCAATTCAAAGTTTCTTCTAGTTTTTGAAAAAAGGCTTAACGGGTATGTAAACAAACTTGAGCCTGCTTACAGAAACGACTCTATTCTTACAATACTAAAAGCGTATAAAAAAAGAGACCGAACACTTTTAAATTCAAAAATCACAACTTTTAGAAAACAAGAAAAAAAATATATTGAATACTTACAAAGCAACCTAGCCGTTTATGAAAGTCGGATCCAGTCTCTTGCTATAGCTTTTATAACAACCTTTTGTCTTTCATTTTTTCTCATCACAGCCTTAGTTTTAAACTCAACTCTTAAGCCCTTAAAAGCTTTAAGCAGCAGAATGGTTGATTTCTTAAACAACCGCTATACCTACCAGTTTAGAGTGCCAAAGAAGAATGAGGTTGGAGAGTTAGAGTTAAATTTTCACTCTCTTGCCCAAAGGGTATTAAACAATATTGAAGAACTTAAAGCACTTGATTCTGCAAAGAGTGACTTTTTAAATATTGCAAGTCATGAACTTAGAACCCCATTAACTTCAATTAAAGGCTCTTTAAGCTTACTACGCACAAATATTGAAAATCTCCCTCCGGAAAAAGCTAAAAAGTTATTTGAAATTGCTGAGAATGAAACTGACCGCTTAATACGTTTAATTAATGACTTGTTAGATCTAGCCAAAATTGAAGCTGGAAAGCTTCCTTTGGAAAAAGATTGGGTTTCTATTGATGAAGTTATTGAAACAACTCTTTATAGCCTTGAAGGGATTTCTCAAACAGCAAATGTTTCTTTAGCCTATACCTCTGGACAATGTAAACTTGTAGAAATTGACCAAGATAAGGTCCAACAGGTTCTTACAAACCTTGTCTCAAATGCTGTAAAGTACTCTCCTGAGGCCGGAACCGTTACCATTGCTGTAAGCATTGACTCTAGCAACCATTTAAAAATTGAAGTTCAGGATCAAGGAGAAGGTATCTCCCCTGATGATCAAAAACTAATTTTTGAAAAATTTAGACAAGCTTCAGGACCCTCTAACCCAATAGTAAAAGGAACTGGTTTAGGCCTAGCCATCGCAAGAGCTGTTATTGAAGAGCATGACGGAGTAATAGGTGTCCACTCACAAATTGGAAAGGGAAGTTCTTTTTACTTCACCCTACCTGACTGGAGACAGGATGAAGTGACAATTGATTTTAACGAAAAGAATAACGCGGCTTAAGGATTAGTGATGAGTATTGAAGAGTTAATGAAGAAGATGAAAGTTAAATACATTGCTGATTTAGCCCTTAAAATTGAGGAGTTAAGAGCTCTAGTTTTAAAGAAAGATTTTCTTGAGATTGAAAGTATACTCCATAAACTAAAAGGCAGCGGGGCTTCTTATGGGCTTCCTGAAGTCAGTGAATTTGGTGCTAAATATGAACAAAAAGCCAAGAATAACTCTTTAAGTGATGATGAACTAAATAACCTAGTCCCTGAGCTTGAAGAACTCTATAAAGCACACGCAGCTTAAAAGAAGATCTCAGCCCTTTTAAAACCTTCAGAAGTCTTTCTGTTGGTACAACCTCTCTATACAGTCACTGCTGATTCCACTTGCCCCTTATAAACCGAAAATGGTAGAACTTTACCTATGTCACACCCTTTTAAATTTTTATCTAATGAACAAGTCATTATTGATGACACCTCTACAGTTGAACACTACTCAAAAGATTGGACAAAGCAGTTTCCCATTAAATCTTCAGGGGTTTTATTTCCAAAAACCACTGATGAAGTCAGCTTGATCATTAAAGCTTGTAACCAAAACGATTTAAAGCTTGTTCCAAGTGGTGGAAGAACTGGTCTTAGTGGAGGCGCTGTTGCTTCAAACGGAGAATGGATCTTGTCCTTAGATAAGATGAATAAAATTATTGAAGTTTCTCCTACTGACTCTTCAATCACTGCTGAAGCTGGAGTCATCACTAAGGCTTTACAAGAAGAAGCTTTAAAAAATGACCTATACTTTCCTGTAGAATTTGCTGCCACAGGCTCTAGCCAGCTTGGTGGAAACGTTGCCACAAATGCTGGAGGGGTTCACGTTGTTCGTTATGGAAACACTCGAGAGTGGATTAAGGGGCTAACCGTTGTTACAGGGACTGGTGAGGTCTTAAAACTCAACCAAGGACTCATTAAAAACAACGCGGGTTATGACTTAAGACATTTATTTATAGGCTCTGAAGGAACCCTCGGAGTCATCACAGAGGTTGAAGTGGGCTTATGCTCTAAGCCATCTCAAAAACAAGTGATCTTACTCGGTGTTGAATCTTTAGAAAAAATTCTAGACTGCTTTCTTTATTCAAAAAAACACCTTCCACTTATGGCTTTTGAAATGTTCACAAGTCTCGCTCTTGAAAAAGTATTAGCAGCCCATGATCTACCAAAACCCTTAGAGACAGCCTGCCCTTATTATCTTTTAATTGAAGTTGAGACCTCTAAAAGCTTTACTGAAGACGACCTAACTTCAGCTTTAGAGCACTATTTTGAAAATGAATGGGCTGTTGATGGAACTCTTAGCTCCAACTCCACTCAGTATGAAAATCTATGGAAGTATAGAGAGCTTATCTCTGAATCTCTTGCTCCCCTAACCCCGTATAAGAATGACGTTTCTGTTAAGACTTCAAAAATTCCTCAGTTCATTAACGCCATTTATAACACTGTTATGAAAGAGCACACTGACATTGAAGTTGTCATCTTTGGACATATTGGAGATGGAAACCTTCATGTGAACGCACTAAAGCCTGACACACTTTCAATGGATGAGTTTGTGTCAAAATGTGAAGCTGCTAATAAGACTCTTTTTAGTGAAATTCAAAAAATTGGCGGAAGCATCTCTGCTGAACATGGAGTGGGTCTTCTTAAAAAACCCTACTTAGAGTTTTCTAGGTCTAAAGAAGAGATCTCCATCATGAAAGAGATTAAAAAAGCTTTTGACCCTAAGAACACACTAAACCCTGGCAAAATATTTTAAGCTAAGTATAAAAAAAGGAGCTATAAATAGCACCTTTTTAAATCTTATTCGTCTTAGTCAGTTACTGCTGAGCAAGCTTTCTAAGTGTAGACTGTAAAATTCCACCGTTTTGGTAGTTTACAACATCATCTGCTGTATCAAGTCTGCTAGATGCTGTTACAGTTTTAGTATCACCGTTTGCGTAAGTGATCTTAACATCAATATCTTGCCTAGCTTTTAGATCACCAAGGTTAAGGATAGAAATCTTCTCATCACCTTTTAGCCCTAAGCTCACTCTTGAATCCCCATCCTTAAATTGAAGCGGCAATACACCCATCCCAACTAAGTTAGATCTATGAATTCTTTCAAAGCTTTCAGCAACAACTGCTTTAACACCTAAAAGGTCTGTACCTTTTGCAGCCCAGTCACGAGATGAACCTGTTCCATACTCTTTACCTGCGATTACAACTAAATCTTTTCCTTCTTCTACATATTTCATTGCAGCATCATAGATCGGCATAGTCTCACCTGTAGGGATGTATTTAGTAAATCCACCTTCTACTCCTGGAACCATTTCATTTTTAATTCTGATGTTTGCAAAAGTTCCTCTCATCATAATGTTATGATTTCCACGACGAGAACCGTATGAGTTAAAATCACGTCTCTCAACATTCTTATTCGCAAGCAGTACTCCAGCAGGACTGTCTGATTTAATCACTCCAGCAGGAGAGATATGATCTGTAGTCACTGAATCACCTAACAGTGCAAGTAAAGAAGCTTCGTTAATGTCTTCTGACTTAGGAAGATCCATCGTCATGCCTTCAAAAAATGGAGGGTTTGCAATGTATGTACTTGCATCATTCCAAGTGTACGTTTCACCTTTTGAAGTCTCAATATCCTGCCAGTCTTTAGTTCCCTCAAAAGCTGACGCATATTTAGATTTAAACATTTTTGGAGTGATCACTGATTCAACCACAGCTTTAATCTCTTCATTGCTTGGCCAAATATCAGCTAAGAAAACATCGTTTCCATCTTTATCCTGCCCAAGAGCTTCAGTATTTACGTCTTTAAGCATTGACCCTGCAATTGCATAAGCAACAACTAGTGGAGGAGATGCAAGATAGTTAGCTCTTACATGCGGGCTAATACGACCTTCAAAGTTTCTGTTTCCAGACAACACTGAAGTTGCAACAAGATTTTCTTTTTCAATAGCTTTTTGAATGTTATCAGCTAAAGGACCCGAGTTACCAATACATGTAGTGCAACCGTAACCAACAACGTTAAAGCCTAAAGTGTCTAAGTCTTTTTGAAGGCCTGCTTGAGCAAGGTACTCTGATACAACCTGGGAACCTGGAGCTAGAGATGTCTTAACCCATGGTTTAACAGTTAAACCTTTTTCCACAGCTTTTTTAGCTAGTAAACCAGCACCCATCATCACATAAGGGTTTGAAGTGTTCGTACAACTTGTGATTGCAGCAATAACAACATCACCGTTACTTAGTGAATAATCAGTTCCTTCAACAGGGCTCTCTACAGTTTCAGAAGCTTTAAAGTTTTCAGCTAACTCATGTTTAAAAGCAGACTTTGCTTCAGTTAAAACAATTCTATCTTGAGGGCGCTTAGGACCAGAGATTGATGGAACCACATCAGCCATATTAAGAGACAATGTGTCTGTGAATGAAAGCTCTGTATCATCGCTCCAAAAACCTTGAGTCTTAGCATACTTTTCTACTCTGTTTATTAAGTCCTCATCACGAGCGGTAAGTCTTAAGTAGTTTAATGTCTCATCATCAATTGGGAAGTAACCACATGTAGCACCATATTCTGGAGCCATATTAGAGATTGTTGCTCTATCAGCTAAGGTTAACGAATCTAAACCGTTACCATAGAATTCAACAAATTTACCTACCACACCTTGTGCTCTAAGCATCTGTGTAACAGTTAAAACTAAATCTGTTGCTGTAGCGCCCGCCGGAAGCTTTCCTTCAAGTTTAAAACCTACAACTTCTGGAATCATAATTGAAATCGGCTGACCAAGCATAGCTGACTCAGCCTCAATTCCTCCAACACCCCAACCTAAAACAGACAAACCGTTTACCATTGTAGTGTGAGAGTCTGTTCCAACAAGTGTATCAGGAAAAAGTGTATCTTCACCGTTAAATTCACGGCCCGTTACAACTTGTGCTAAGAACTCAATATTTACCTGGTGGCAAATACCCATTCCTGGAGGAACCACTCTAAAATTAGAAAAAGCAGTTTGTCCCCACTTTAAAAACTCATAACGCTCCTGGTTTCTTTGAAACTCAATATCAACGTTTTTATTTAAAGCAGTATTGTCCCCTGAATGCTCAACTGAAACCGAGTGATCAATAACTAAGTCTACTGGAATTTGTGGGTTAATTGCTGAAGCTGGAGCCCCTAACTTTTTAACACCGTCTCTCATAGCTGCTAAATCAACTATACCTGGAACACCTGTAAAATCCTGCATCAAAACTCTTGATGGAAAATAAGGAACTTCTTTTGTTGAAGACTTTGTTTGAGTCCAAGAAACTAGGTCCTTAATGTTTTGATCATTTACACTTGAGTGATCCTGATGTCTTAAAAGATTTTCTAGTAAAACTTTTAATGATCTTGGCAGCTTTGAGATGTCTCCAAATTTTGACGCTTCTGAAAGGTCATAATATGCCCATTTCTTACCATTAACTTCCATGCTCTTTTTAGCACCTGCAAATTCACTCATGCACTGACTCCTGTGTATTGGTTTTTAGATGAGCTTTTTATATCCTATTTTCATTTAGCAATCAAAACAGATCTCTGGCGCTTTGTTCTTATTTTAAGCAATTTCTCTTGTAAAACTTTGATTTTAAGCTGTTTAGCGCAAACTAAACTCTAAAAAAATCTATATTTAGACACATCATCTCTTCAGGAGCCTTAGTTTTTTCAACCTCCGCCCCCGCTTTAGCAACCCCTTCTTTTAAAATTTCTTTAATTTTTTGCATCTGTTTTTCTTCTAAAGTTACTAAAGCATTAAAAGTGTAGTCCTCTTTGTTCTTTCTTTGAAAGTTCTCTAAAGCTTTCATTCTCCATGTAAGCTGACGCAAATAAGTAAGCGGTGATGATTTTTCTAAGTGCAAATTATTCTTTAGCCCCTTAACCGTTCCGTTTTTATAACTCACTAACCCTATTGAGTTTAAAAACTCTGCAGACTGTCTAATTTGACTTGTGTCCACTTTAAGTTTTTCAGAAAGGTTTTCCACAGTTTGATATTTATCAATTTCACTTAACAGCCTTATTGCTGAGTGAATCCACTCAGTATAATAAGTTAACTCTTCTTCTGAAGACAGGTTTAAACTTTTAGGTTTAACTGAGGCTTTAAAGCTCTTGTGTTTTTCTTGAATGACTTTGATTTTTTTTAAGTATCCATCTTTTTGTTTTTTAAGTCCTGACCTTGCAAACAGCACNNCTCTCATCTACACTTAAATTTAAATACTCTGAAACTAAAAAGGACTGCTCTAGTGTAAGGTCCCTATCCCCATTAAAGACCTGACTAACAAGTGTTGATGAAATTTGCGATGCCTTAGCCAAACGTCCATACTCACCTCGACCCTCCTTAGGGAGCTCTTTTACATAGGCTTTTATGAAGGCTTTATAGTCTAAATAGTCATATATTTTCATTTACATATTGTAAAATTAAACAATAAGTTTTTGCAAATTAAATCTATATAAACCCGCCCCATAAACGATAAAGTAATTACAGAGGCAAAATAAATTGCCTCTGTAAGAAAAGGAACGCTATATGAAAAACATACTTATAATCGCAGCAACAGCATTCATCTCAATCAACTCTTTATATGCACACGAAAGTTCACCAGCTCACCCACCAACTCCAAATCAACCAGAGATTCTAATGGGTTTTTTATCAAGTGATCACGGCATCACCTTTCAAACAGCTAGCTGCGGTGGAAAAGAAATTTTTGAAGTTTCAATTATGGAGTCTTTCCCTCTACAGCTTCAGTTACTCAGAAGGTCTGACATGTCTGAGTGCAGCCAAGTATACACTCACGGCCAATCTATCTTCTTTAGTTACCGTGAACTTGGAATCGGAGGCGGCGCCTTCACAATTTCAAATGAAATCATACCAGGACCCCTTAGGTAACCTCTTTTAAAAAAGGAACTAATATATGAAAACAGCACTAGTACTTTTACTAACAACTCTTGTCATCACAGCTTGTGATGACAGTACTCCTTGTGAGGAACCCATGAATTCAATGGATATGAGCATACCTGAATACATTTACACCCCCGCATCCACTGAAAACCAATGTTCTACATATGCTGAAGACTACATTAACTCTGAAGAGAATCTCTACACCTATCAAAACTATTGCTCTAATGACACATACACAGGAAAAATAAAAGCTGGCTTTAAGACCGCAGACGATGCCCTTATAGATCTTTCAGGCTCTATAGATGAAGCCATGGTCGCAGACTACATCAACACCTACTGTAGACCTTATGATGGACCAGCCCCTGATGCCGTCAACTGTTTTGAGGTTGAAGACGATAGCATCAGCTATCACTACACCTATGATGGATATAAGTTTAAAGGTGAGATCACCATTGCAGCCATCACTCAAGGCACTTGCCCGCTATACACCATTTCATGTTATACTAGGCCTGACAACACTGAGGGGGATGCATGCGAAAATATGGAAGACTAAGCCTTATCCTGCCCTTAATACTTTTATGCTCTTGTGAAATCTTTGGGTGGGATTCTTCAGGAGGGAACAACTGTGATGGAGAGTGCCAACACTCTGACATCGAAGCAGATACTGCTTTCTATTTTTTCCTAGAAGCCCCTGCCACATATCCTTTTTCTGGGGCCGCCGAGGTCACAACAACTGATGAAGGTGACATTATCTACATTACAGGTACAGAATTAAACGCAACTTCTGATTTAAACACTTTGTCTCATGAAGACGCTTTAATTGTTGTACAAAAAGCCTGTGACAGTACGGCTACAACTATCAACTCCATAACCGTTACAACTGATGCTACAGTTAATTGGACAAACTCTACTTCTGACATTTTAGAACTCACTATTTCAGATGCGACAATGGGAACTGATGGGCACCGCCTTATCGAGTGCTTAGAGCCTTAAATAGATGCTCTAAGCGCTTCATCAACCTTATCATACTTAAAAGATTTTCCTTTAAGCTTTAAGTTTCTAGGCTCTACCCTATGAGAGTCTAACAAAATTTGAGACATCTCACCGTATAACATTTTAAGAATAAAGCTTGGCGCTGAAGGCAGCCAAACTGACTTTCCAACAGCTAAAGCCATTTCACGTGTAAACTCTTTATTTGTAATAGGATTTGGAGAAACTGCATTATAAACGCCACTGTAATCATAGTCTTCTAGCGCATCTATAAACATTTGAGACAGGTCATCAATATGAATCCAGCTCATGTATTGCTTCCCACTACCTAAAGCCGCGCCCTTTCTGCTTTTAAATAACGGAACCATTTTTTTCATCGCAGGCGATTCTTTTCCTAAAACCATTCCAATTCTAAAATAAGCCTTTCTACACTCAAGGTTTTCAGTAGTCTCTTCCCAGTCTAGACAAAGTTTTGATAAAAAACTATTTCCCGACTCTGAGTCCTCTGTCAAAATACGATCCCCCGAGCTTTGATAAAAACCTATTGCTGAAGCCTGCAAGAAAACTTCAAGATCTTCATAATCAAGTTCTCTTAGTATACGATGAGTAAATGCGATTCTTGAACTTACTAATGTTCTCTTGTACTCCGCAGTCCACTTTTTATCTGCAACAGAAGCGCCTGCTAAATGTATAACCGCCTGAATTCCTTTTTCTAAAGAAAGGTCAGCCATCTCAATTAATTTTGTGTCAAAATCTACACTTTGCTTCTTATCTCTTGTTAAAGAAACAACTTCATGGCCTAAAGCCACAAGCTTGCTTCCTATATGACCACCAATGTATCCAGTAGCTCCTGTCAGTAAAACTTTCATATTAAAATCCTAACTGAAGAAAATTTAAATTTGAAACAACTTATTTCAATTCTAGCCTAAAAAAGGCTTCTAAATGATCTGTTTGAGGAAACATGTCAAAAGGCTTTGCCTTAACAAGCTTATACTTTGAACTTAATAGCTTTAAATCTCTCGTTGCTGAAGCCAAGTTACAGCTAATGTAGAAGATGTTTTTTACGTCAGAGGCTAGTAGTGACTCAACAACAGCCTTATCCATACCTTTTCTTGGAGGGTCCACTAGAATTAAATCCGCCTTACCAACTTTTTTAAGGTATTTTGCTACGTCTGCAGCAATAAATTTTAAATTTTCTAAAACATTCTTCTCTTTTGCCATAGCTACTGAAGCCTTACTA
>JBOEFV010000041.1:17151-18945 GCA_050633065.1 Bdellovibrionales bacterium | reverse complement strand
GGGTTGGAGCCTATGCTTTAAGTGAATCAGTAAGTGGATCCGATGCTTTTGCTTTAAGATTAAAAGCTGAGGACAAAGGTGATAAATATGTTCTTAATGGAAGCAAGCTTTGGATCACAAACGCAAATGAAGCTGATGTATTTATTTGTTTTGCAAACTTAGATTTTGATAAAGGCTATAAAGGAATTACAGCATTTGTTGTTGAAAAATCTTTCCCTGGTTTTAAAGTTGGAAAAAAAGAAGACAAACTTGGAATTAGAGCAAGCTCTACTTGTGAACTTCTTTTTGAAAACTGTGAAGTTCCAAAAGAAAACATCTTAGGTGAAGTTGGAAAAGGCTATAAAGTTGCAATTGAAACTTTAAATGAAGGTCGTATCGGAATCGGCGCTCAAATGCTTGGTATCTCTCAAGGTGCCTATGACGCAACTGTTGAATACATTAAAAGTCGTGAGCAGTTTGGCCGTTCAATTTCTGCTTTTCAAGGTGTTCAGTTTCAGTTAGCTGAAATGAGAACTATGTTAGAAGCATCTCGCCTTATGGTTTACAACGCAGCAAGGTTAAAAGATGCAGGACAGGACTTTGTAAAAGAAGCTGCAATTGCTAAGCTTTATTCTTCTCGCGCAGCTGAAAAAATCACTTCAATGGCTGTAGATTTATTTGGTGGAAATGGATTCACTTCTGAATACCCTGCTGAAAAATTCTTTAGAGATGCTAAGATTGGGCAAATCTATGAAGGAACTTCTAATATGCAACTACAAACGATTGCAAAAATGGAGCTTTCATAAATACTCTAAGAGCGTTCTTTTTTATAGCGCTCTCCCTACTCATCACTTCTTGTATTGTCGGGCCTGATTTAAAACAGCCCGTTAACTACTTAAATGGTGAACACTATAAAGGAACACAGACTCCTTCTGCTGGAGGAGTCCCTCTTGTCTTAAGCACTAAGCAAGTCGACACTGTTATACGCGGGCAACTTATTTCTAAAAATATGCTAGCATCAAACAACATTGATGTTTCACTCTACACGCATAAAGAAAAATTTCTGCTAAAAACTCAAACTAATCGTGATGGAAGTTTTCACTTTAGACTTAAGCTTGAAGATAAAAAATACTACATTAGCTTTTTTCACAACATAAAGCATTTCACTGTAGATTCTTATGAAGTCGAACTTGGCCAAATCCTTTATTAAAATTAAAACCTGAAAACATAGACTAGACCATTCTCATACAGTCCTGTTTGAATCGCAACACTTGCACAACAGTCTCACTGTTTCTTGCTTATTTCTGTTACAATTCCTAACCATATTTAAACCTCTTTCTCCAAGGCCCCGAAAACTAAGTGTTGGAGAGATATATGAGAAAACACCTTTTGAGAAATGTATTCAGCCTGATTTCAATGCTCGTTTTAATAATGATGTTTCAAAATTGTGGCTCAAGCAATTTTTCTCCCAGCGAAGACTTTATAACCTCAGCCAGCACATCTGTAGAAACCGGAGTAAACTGCCCTCTTTACAACAAGCCGATTTGTGAAAAAGGCGAATCCATTGTCACCCTTGAAAATGAAAATGGCTGCAGCTACCCCGTTTGTGAATCCAATAAAACCGCAACGTCTTGCCCTACTTACAACAAACCTCTTTGTGAAGAGCATGAAATCTTAATAACTGATCTTGATAAGAACAACTGCACATATCCAAAATGTGAACCTAAAGAAATTGCTGTAATCTGCCCACTATACCAAAAACCTCTTTGTGAAGAAGGAGAGGTCCTTTCTATTGTAAAATCATCTAACGGCTGC